>JAFTNB010000042.1 GCA_017452115.1 Alphaproteobacteria bacterium | reverse complement strand
TGGCGGAGTGTTAGGGGTAATTGTTGCCTCCTATTTATTTGCTCGTAAAATTAAGTATGAATTTTTAGGAATTACGGATTTGGTAGTGTTATATGCACCAATAGGGATTTTTTGTGGTCGATTAGCTAATTTTGTTAATGATGAATTATGGGGTAGAGTAACTGATGTTCCTTGGGCTGTTCGGTTTCCTAATGGTGGTTATGTTCCACGTCATCCATCACAATTATATGAAGCTTTTTTTGAAGGTATTATAATGTTTATTGTGCTTAATTGGTTGTGGAAATATAAGTTTGTTCGGGAACGCAGAGGATTTGTGTCTGCTTTATTTGTGTTGTTGTACGGTATGTTTCGTATTTTGATGGAACAATTTAGAGAGCCGGATGCTCAATTGGGATTTTTGTGGGGAAATTTAACTATGGGACAGCTATTATCTTTTCCTTTGATACTGCTTGGTGTCGTGATATTAGGTTGTTTACTGAAAGGTAAAAATGTTATACTTTTGAAGTAATGTTGCAACTGAATGAAGAGGTTTTTTGCAAAGATTTTCGAACTCTGGTCAAGGTTTCAAGAGTGTTAATATCACTGCGTTTTTTTTCAGAAACACAGCCGGAGATGGTTAATTTTATTGGTTTTTTGTGTTTACGGAGATAAAAGTCTGCCGAAGCGACTGAACGCCGAATTTGCTCCATTTGTTCAAAGGCAATGTTTTTACCTTCATTTTTGAATATTGCAACTAATTCGTCTTCTCCATAACGATAGATTAATGCATTGGTACCGACTGAAGAAATACGTTCACTTATCATACGAATTAAATTTTTACGCCCATGTTTGCCAAAGGCTTTATGTAAATTGGTGTAGTTATCAATACGTATAAGTCCGACGCTATATTTGAGCGGAAATTTTTTTGAATGAATAACAAATGCGTTTCGACTGGCAAATCCGGTAAGATTGTCTTTGTAAATGTTATTGTGAATTTCTTCGGCTAATCCGAGAAAAATTATAAGGACACTAAGAGTGAAAAATAGTATAGCTCCACTGCTGTGTTCGGAATAATAAAATCCAAATAAGCATAGCAGGGAGGCAAAGAAAAAACTATAATCTAAAATTTTACCGTAAATAATTGTACGAATGTAATAATATATATTACATAAAATAAATATAATTAAGCTTAATCCGCTTATGCTTCCGCCGGTAGGTAAAAATCCTGTGGTGATAGATAGTTGTCCATGGCTTGAAAGTTCACCAAATGCATATACTGCGAAAAATAATAGCAGAAAGTATATGTTGCTCTTTGTCAGTAATTTATTTTCCGGAATCGAGCCAAAGATTAATAATGCAATAGGCATAAAAAAACATAGGTTAATATATTCGGGCATAAATAAAAAATCTTCTGGGTAGTTGTATTTAATACGATTAAGACATGTGTATCCGATGAGTAAGCTAAGAATAAAAAATATACCTTTATTACTATTAAAATAAAATAATAAAATTATAACTGCAAAAGATATAAAGTAAAAAATTATATGAAAACTTTGGCGTGCTGATAGAGTTAAACCGTCATGGGCATAAAAAAATAAAACACCTCCGGTAGTGATTAAAGCCGGTAATAGCATATTATGTAATAATGGAAAAATTCCCTGAAACCATAATATCAGTTTTTTCATTTTATCTCCGTATTAATTAAAATACGATTATAAAGATAGAAAGTTTAAATTTTATTTATACATTTTAAAATTGAACTATCTCCATAAGAATAAAAATGATAATTCTGTTCCATTGCATGTCGGTATCCCGCTTTCATGGTTTCTATGCCGGCTACTGCACATACTAGCATGAATAAGGTTGATTTTGGTAAGTGAAAATTAGTTATAAGATAATCAATTATTTTGAATTTATATCCCGGAGTAATGAAAATTCCGGTATCTCCACTAAAAGGATGAAGGGTGCCGTTTTTATCTCCGGCGCTTTCAAGTAAGCGTAAAGATGTGGTGCCTACTGCGATAATCCTATTGCCATTGGCTTTGGCTTTGTTAATAATATTACAGGTTTCTTGAGTGATAATCCCATATTCGGTATGCATTTTATGGTCTTTAGTATCATCAACTTTGACAGGCAAGAATGTTCCTGCTCCAACGTGTAAAGTAAGAAATACTTTTTTTACGCCTTTTTTTTCTAATGCTTCAAAGACATTAGGGGTAAAATGCAATCCTGCGGTGGGGGCGGCAACGGCACCTTCGTGTTTGGCATATACTGTTTGGTAATTTTCTTTATCATTGTATTTGTTCCAAATACTGTTTTGAGGTTTATCTCTTTTTATATAAGGTGGTAAAGGCATGCTGCCATATTGTTCCAGTTTATCGGCTAATTGTTCAGGGGTGGTTTGAAAACGTATAAGTACACCTTCTTCACCGTTTTTTTCTAACACAATGGCTTGGAAAGATGATTGTTCCGGAGTAATTTCATTAGTATAAAAATTGATTGTATCTCCGATATGTAATCTTTTAGCATTTTTTATAAAAGCATGCCAACTTAATCCATCTTCCGGACGATATAGTGTAACTTCAACCAAAGCTTTTCTTTTGGCGCCATATAAACGAGCCGGAATAACTTTTGTATCATTTAACACAATAACATCTCCTTCTTCCAATAAATCAGGAAGTTCAGTAAAAATGCGATCTTTGATGCAATTTTCTTCGGACATATCTAATAGACGGCAGCTATCTCTTGGTTCTGCTGGTTGTTTGGCAATCAAATCTTTATTAAGCTCAAAATCGAAAATATCAACTTTCATGTGCTAAACCTGTTATATATTATATAAAATTCTTTATTTTTTGCTAGTTATAGTGTATACAAAAGAAAAATACAAATACTTTTTGAGGTGTAATATGAGTAAAATTGTCACAATGATTCCTGTAAGAATGGCGTCTTCTCGTTTGCCCAATAAACCGTTGATTAATATTAATGGTAAAACTTTGGTACAACGTGTATATGAAAATGTAAAAAATGCTATTGATGGCGATATTTATATCGCGGCCGGAGATCAGGTAATTATTGATGAGTGTGAAAAATTTGGAGCTAAAGCAATTTTAACAGATCCTGCATTACCTTCGGGGACTGATCGTATTGCGGCAGCGCTTAAACAAATTGATCCTGATGGTTCAAAATATGATATTGTTGTAAATTTTCAAGGCGATGGATTGAATGTCGATCCTGAGATTAATAATCGTTTGATTGAAATGATTGAACGTACGGATTGTGATATTGCTACTTGTGGTATGATTTTTAAATCTAAAAAAGAAGCGGAAAATCCGGCTAATGTGAAAATTGTGATGGGGTTGCGCAATTGAGAAACAGAAGGTCGATGTTTGTATTTTACTCGCGCAGTGGCTCCATTTACTCGTAATCCGGAAAAATGCGCTAATC
>JAFTNB010000041.1 GCA_017452115.1 Alphaproteobacteria bacterium | reverse complement strand
CTATCATATTGTGATAGTGACAAAATACCGCAAGAAAATATTCAATGCAGGCGTATATGGATTTTTTAAGAAACGGTTAGGAGAAATTCATGAACACTACCCACAAATAGAGTTCATTGAACAAAACCACGATAAAGACCACATACATCTTCTAGTCTCAATACCACCCAAAATGAGTGTGGGTAGTGTTGTGCGCATAATAAAGTCCAATACAGCAAGAGATTTAAAGAAAGTTTATCCGTTTCTTAAAAAATGTTATTTTTGTACGGAGAGTGTTTGGTCAGATGGGTATTTTGTCAGTACAGTTGGAGTAAATGAGGCAGTGATACAACGCTATATAGAACATCAGGGGCGTGAAGATATGGGGCAAGCTTGGCTTGAACTAAAATGATACCACCGGCATTAGCCGGTGGAGATTCATGTTTATTTAGTCAGCTAATCCGATACTTCTATAATCAACATTTATTTTATAGTTGTTACCATAATCGTTAATTAGTTGTTGTGCCATATTTTGTGATAATTCATTACCGGCACGAAGTTTTGTTGCCTCAATATCACCGCGAGAAGGTTTAATATTCGTATTAATAATTTTAGTGTTAATTGCCAAAACTTGTCCATCTTCTGTTGGTAATACTTTAGACACATTCAGTGCTTCCTTAAATAATTCCTTCATTTGTAATGGAGAAATTCCGGCAAAGCTCTCTGAGCGGGTGAGGGGCTTTGTTGTTTTGAGTGGAAGTTTGAAACGAGCTGCAATCTCATCAATTTTATCCCCATTTTCCAAATCATGAGTTACATCATTAATAATTTCTTGAGCTATAGCCTCTTTTTCATTAGCTTCCCATAATTTGATAATTTGAGTTTCAACTTCATTTAATGTCTGTCGACGTGATTCTGTAATATTATCTACAACCAGTACAGCAAAACCATCGTTAGTTTCAAATACTTGACTAATTTCGTTAATATTATAAGAAAAGCTATTATCAATAAAATCAGATGACTTTATTAAATCAGCAAATTTACCAGAAGCATTCTCATAACTTCCGTCTTCTTTTAAAGCCTTTACTGTATAAACATTAAGTTTTTTCTGCTCTGCGATTTCTGCTAGAGATAAACCTTTTCCAATTAAATCTTCAATTTCAGCTACTAAATTTTTGGCCAATTCATAAGCTTGCTCTTTGCGCAAAGTTTCTATAATCTCTTTTGTTGCATTAGCCAATGATGTTTGTTTGAGCGGAATAATATTAGTCACTTTCATTATATGCCATCCAAATTCAGACTTAATTGGAGCGGTATATTTATTTTTATCAAGAGAAAATACTGCTTCTGCAACTTCCGGCAACAATTCTTCTAAACTTACATCACCCAATTCAGTATTTTCTTTTGTTTGTTTTGCATCACTATCTGCAACAGCATAAAAATTACGTCCGTTATCAAGCTTTTTCTTCGCTGCAAGAGCTTTTTCCTCACTATCAAATACCATTTGTAACACAGTACGTTTCTCCGGAACTGTAAATTGAGTAATATTATCATTATAATACTGTTCAATTTCCTGTGCCCGAGGAGAAAAATTACCGGCTGCATCCTCAATTGAAAAAGCAGCAAAAGAAATATCTCTTTTTTCCGGTTCCACAAATTGCATTGCAAAATCACTATAATATTGCTCTTTCTCATCTTGAGAAATTTTACGAGTAATTTTCATATCTGCCGGATTGATTTTTATATATTTAAATACTTTTTTCTGATTATCAATTTTATTAATATATTCAGCCATAAAATCAGGAATATGCATTCCATTGACAGGATTATCAATCAAATGTTGTTTAGCAATATTTTCTTTCAGCTGATTTATATACATTGTTTCGCTAAGACCGGCATTACTCAAAACCATTCGCATTTGCTGTGGATTAAATTTGCCATCTAAATCCCTAAACTCCGGCATCGCTCCGATAATTTTACTTACCAAATCATCGCTAATTAAAATATGATTATCTTGAGCTGTTTTTCTGATGATTGCGTTAGTTAAATCTTTTTGTACAATATTTTGTAATAATGCCGCACGAATACCATCATTAATCTCAATATTATCGCCAAAAAGTTTACGTGCAGTCTGCAACTCTTGATTTAGTTGTTGAGATATTTGAGCTTGAGAAATAACAATATCGTCAACTTCAATTACAGATTTGTCTTGTGCAGCGCTTCCGATATACCCGGAAATACCAAACAAAGACATAAAACTTAGTGCCGTCAGGATAAGAATAGCCTTCATAAACCAAGAATCCTGAATACTTCTAATTTTTCCAATCATAGAACTCAATCCTATACCTTATATTTAAAACTAGCGATAATATAAGCAAAATAAGTCATTTATGCAATCTTATAAATATTAGTGTTGAAAAGTTTTTTTAGCTGGTAAAATATTTTTTGCTGTGCTAAAAGGGGAACAATGAAGAATCTTGAAAGGAAATAAACAATGGCAAGAAAAACAATGATAGCCGGTAACTGGAAAATGAATTGCTTGTCGGCTGATGGTATAGAATTGGCAAAAGGTATTGCTTCTGAAGTAAAATCAATGGGCAAGCCAGAATGCGAATTTTTAGTTTGTCCTCCTTTTACGCTGCTTTCCAGTGTGAAAAAGGCTCTGCGTGGTGCAAAAGTTGCTCTTGGAGCTCAAGATGCACATTTTAATGTCAAAGGAGCTCATACCGGCGATATTAGTCCTGAAATGCTTAAAGATATTGGTTGTACATATGTAATTCTCGGACATTCCGAAAGACGTGCTGACCACAAAGAAAGCAATGAATTAATTAACAAGAAAGCAATTGCTGCTAATCAAGCCGGACTTAAAACGGTTATTTGTATCGGAGAAACATTAGAAGAGCGCGATTCCGGTAAAACAATTGAAGTCTGTACACAGCAAATTTTAGGCTCTGTTCCTGATTCTGCTACAGCTGCCAACACTGTTATTGCTTATGAACCGGTTTGGGCTATTGGCACAGGTAAAACTCCAACCGCTAATGATGTGGAAGAAGTACACGCGGCAGTTCGTAAAGTTTTGGCAAAGAAATTAGGTAAAGCCAACGCAAACAAAATGCGCATTCTCTATGGTGGTTCTGTAAAACCGTCTAATGCAAAAGAGTTTTTATCTTTGGAAGATGTTGACGGTGCCTTAATTGGTGGTGCAAGTCTTAAAGTTGCTGATTTTATTGCAATTGCTAAAAATGCTGGTTTTTAATTAGGAATTAAGGATAAAGATAATGGGAACAATTTTATTAGTTATTCATCTTCTGGTCGCAGTTTTCCTTGTTGCCGTAATTTTATTGCAACGTTCTGAAGGCGGAGCATTGGACGGCTTGGGTGGCGGTAGCGGTGCCGGAAGTTTTTTAACCGCTCGCGGAACAGGTAATCTCTTAACCAGAACTACTGCAATTTTAGCAACAATTTTTATCGTTACCAGTATTTCGTTATCCCTTTATTATAAAGGAAAAAGTACTACGGTTAAATCAATAGCGGAAAGTATTGCCGAACAGCAAACAACCGTTGAACAAACAGCTCCCGAAGCTCCAGAGGCACCGGTAGCAGGAAAATAAGAAATGATAATCAGTTAATACATAAGGCGCTTTCTTTGAACAGCGCCTTTGTCACTTTAAAATAAGGAAAAATTTATGTCAGATATTATAGTAAATAATCGCAAAATCCCAGAAAATGCTAAATTTATTTTTATCACCGGCGGCGTTGTATCATCATTAGGCAAAGGTTTAGCCTCAGCTTCTTTAGCTTCGATTCTACAAGCTCGTGGTTTTAAAGTTAGAATGCGCAAACTTGATCCTTATTTGAATGTTGATCCCGGAACAATGAGTCCATATCAACATGGAGAAGTTTTTGTTACTGATGATGGAGCTGAAACTGATTTGGATTTGGGGCACTATGAGAGATTTTCCGGTATTTCCTGCCACAAAACAGATAGTGTAACCACCGGAAAAATTTATTCCCGCGTAATCGAAAAAGAACGTCATGGTGATTATTTGGGAGCGACAATTCAAGTTATTCCTCATGTTACCAATGAAATCAAAGACTTTATTCTCTCTGATTTGCATGATGAAGATTTTGTTCTTTGTGAAATCGGCGGAACTGTGGGAGATATTGAGGGGCAACCGTATTTAGAGGCTATTCGTCAGGTGGCTTATGATTTAGGACGTGAACGAGCTATGTTTATTCATGTTACCTTGTTGCCATATATACCGACTGCCGGTGAACTCAAAACCAAACCGACACAACATTCTGTTAAGAAATTGCAAGAGTATGGTATCCAGCCGGATATGCTGCTTTGTCGCTCTCAAACTCCTATTCCGGAAAATGAAAAGCGTAAAATTGCTCTATTCTGTAATATCAGAGAAGAAAATGTTATCTCTGCACTTGATGTCAGCAGCATTTACGAAGTTCCGATTGCTTATTCTCGTGAGGGTATGGATAAACAAGTATGCAAACATTTTGGCATTGATTGCGGTAAAGATGCTGATTTAAGCAAATGGGAACATATTATGGATGTTATCAAACATCCGGAAGGTGAGGTAAGAATTGCGGTTGTCGGCAAATATACTCAATTGCTCGAAGCTTATAAATCTATTGCCGAAGCTCTTACACACGGTGGAATTGCTAATCATTACAAAGTTAAAGTTAAATGGATTGACTCCGAATTATTAGAAAATAATAATCCTAATGACTACTTAAGTGATGTCAGTGCTATTCTTGTTCCCGGCGGATTTGGACAGCGAGGGACTAATGGCAAGATTGTTGCCGCTCGTTATGCTCGTGAACATAAAGTTCCTTATCTGGGGATTTGTTATGGTATGCAAATGGCTGTTATCGAAACTATGCAAAATGTAGTGGGTATTAAAAATGCCTACACAACCGAACTACGTGCTGATTGTGAGCCTATTGTCGGATTAATGACCGAATGGGAAAAAGAAGGTGAAAAAGAAACACGCAAAAAAGACGGCGATTTAGGTGGTACTATGCGCCTTGGTGCTTATCCTTGCGTTTTGGATAAAAATTCTTTGGCCTATAAAATATATGGAAGCGAAAAAATTTCTGAACGCCATCGCCATCGTTATGAAGTTAATATGCGTTATGAAGACGTTTTGAAAAAAGCCGGTATGGTTATTACCGGAAAATCTCCGGATGGACGATTACCTGAAATTGTTGAAATTCCGGAACATCCATGGTTTGTAGCTGTTCAGTTCCATCCGGAATTAAAATCAAAACCATTTGCACCGGCTCCATTATTTGTATCCTTTGTTAAGGCCGCAATAGATAAAAGTAGATTGTTATAAGAAACAAAAAATAGGGGAAATTTTATTTCCCCTATTTTTTTAATCTATTATCCCCGGCGTTTCCGG
>JAFTNB010000040.1 GCA_017452115.1 Alphaproteobacteria bacterium | reverse complement strand
GCTAATGAATTAGTAATGAGTAATCCTATTAGTATGGTTTGTGGAAATTATGGAACGGATGTTAGTTGGTTAACTAATATCACCAGTAGTTCAGCAGCAGAAGCGGATATGAATGGTAAGAGTAATACTAGTATAATCGCTTCAGAACATAGTAGTTCAGGTTTAACTTCGTCTAATTCTGCAGCAATATATTGTAATTCATATTCAGCTGATGGAACGTCTGCCGGAGATTGGTATTTGCCGGCAGCAGGTGAGTTATATAGTTATGTATATGGTAATTATAGCGCAATTAATACAGCTATGACAACCATAGGTTGGACATTTGGTAGTGTTTTGCTTTTGTCTTCGTCCGAGTCTTTTGCCTACGCTTGGAGCGTAAATTCCAGTGATGGCGACATGGACGACTTCCTTAAGGACGGCATTGGCCCAGTCACTTGTTTCCTTACTATCAATTAGTGCAATCAATTGACCATCCGTCGCGGACATTCTCAACCCAACTAGCATAACTAACTATATACGGTATACATACTCGTATCTACCGTACTCATTTGTATTTTCCTCTACATTCACTAGCAATTGTTTTAGAGTAGATTATATGTTTTTTTAACAACTATTAAATTAATATATTGCAAATATGCAACTTATTGTATATGGTGTCGATATGTGTTAACTAATAGGGGGTAAAAGTACTATATGAATATTGCAGCGAAATATGTTGAGAAAGAAGATTTATTATTACCGGAAAATATTAATTCCATTCATTATTATAATAGCGCATTAATTGGAGCATGTCAGGAAGAGTTTACATTAATGAAAACTCTAGCTAAACGAATAGATGGAATTGATAATATGAGTCCAATATTTTACTTTCCAATCAAAGATTCTGTTGCCCGAAAAATGTCTTATGCATATATAATACCGGAAATGAGAGAAACTTATAAGTTTGGACATGGATATAATTGCATTTTTGATCGACGTATTATTCGTGGAAATTATGAACATTTGCATATATATTTTAGAAAACAAGAAATACTGGCAGTACATTGTAATGATGTAGAACGTGGAAAATATTTTGGTGTTAGTCTTCCCCGATATCTATCTAATCGGCAAGGTGATGAATGGGAGTTTAAACGTAATAATAAAGTTGAGAGTGTTGATATGGACTTAAAATTAGGTATATATGATATTAGATTCGAACTATTTTTTAATACTATATTTGATTTTTACATAACCTCAGGCATGAAGTGGTAATAATCATATATCATTATTTTTTGGATTGTACAATCATTGGCCATTTATTTTTACTGAGCAGCTCTAGTGTTGGTGTTGGTTTATCTAGTCTGATTTGATATATCCAATAATTAGCAATAACACGTTCAATATAAATTCTTGTTTCTCGGGACGGAATAATTTCCATATATAGTAAAGGATCATTATTGTCTTTAATTTTTTTTAGCCATTTGCTAAGATTTCCGGGACCGGCATTATATGCGGTTAGCATATATATTAAATTGCCGTTTATAAATGGTTTTTCCAGTAAATATTTTACATAATTTTGCCCTAGTTCAAGATTATATTGAATTTCAAATAATTTTTGCCGATTTCTGCGCAACTGTTTATTTCCACTAATATATGCAGCAGTACTCGGTAATAACTGCATCAAACCACATGCTCCGACTGGACTGATAACATAAGGACGGAAAGATGATTCTTGTCTGCTTAATGCCCATATTAATGCAGAATCTAATTTCCATCCGCTTTGTGGTTTCCAGTCGGGTAGGGGATAAAAGCTATGATCATAGCTGCGACTCTCATTATCATCACACAGTTCTTGCGATAGTAACATACTTATTGAATGCATATTGTAATAATCTGTTAAATACAAAATTGCTTCTTTTTGAGATTCGTTAATTATATTAAGAGCATTCTTCAGTTCCGACCTTGCTAATTCTTCTTGGTCTGTAAATATTAATCCTAATATACGTTTCAGATAAATATTTTCTAATAAAAAATCTAAGTTTTTTTGAGTTTTAAAATCATTAAAATATGAAATTTTACTCCAATTATAATCAGGTTTTTCTCCTAGCATATAAGCAGCCAAAATTCCATAAAAAGTACGTTTATAAGCAGCTGCTTTTTTTAGCCATTTTTGAGTTTGGATAATATTTTTTTGTTTTTTATATGCGCGTGCAGCCCAAAAATCACCGGCTGAACTTATCCATTCATCATTATGACTGGCAGATGATACTTTTTTAAATTGGGAAGCCGCAGTTTTATAATATTTAAGTTTCCAAGCTGCTATACCTGCAGTCCAAAAAGCACTTGCATTGCTATTGTTTTGAGCAGAAATTTTTCCCCATTGCAAGGCTAACTGATTATATCCGTCTGTTAGATATTTTGTTGCTAAGGTTAGAGCTAAAATACTATAGTATTTTTTCGGTAATAGTTTTTTTACTTTAGGATTTTCTAAAATGATTCTTGCTTGTTTTGTTTTTCCCAATCGTATAGAACGGCGAAATTTTTTAATTTGTTTATCTAAAAATATTCTATTGGATAACGTTAGTTTATGGAAATCATCGTATGCCCAATTATATACAGAAAATGTTTCAATCGATTTTTTTTCTTTTGTTTTATCAGGTAGATTAAGAGCATTTTTTCTGATTGCTAATTTATATATTCTATTTTTTTGGGGATGGTCGGAATATTTTTCAAGCCATAAGGATAATTCTTGAGGCGTACTTTTATATTTAGCTGAAAGATATTTTTCCGCCAATACATGCCCTAATAATAATTTATTATCCAGATTTTTAATTTGTTTATCAGCGATTTTAAATTTTGCATTTCTAATATTAGAAAATATTTTCTTATATATTCTGACATCACTCCGGCTTAAATTAAGTTCATCTAGTATTTTTTGTGATGTAACATCTTTTGCCGTCAGAGGATATGAGGGCAAACAAATACTTAATAACAAAAATGATAAGAAAGCGAAAAATTTTGTGCTCATTATCTCATTTTAACCCAACGAACTGCTTTAGCACATTCTTCACTGCTCATGCCTTTTATTCTACAATGATTTACAACAATATTAGGTGTCTTATCCATTGTATAACAACCTTTCCCCAATAGTGTCATTGATATATAACGTTCATGAAGAGAAGGTACTTCATAAAAACTGGCTCCGGTTTTAATCGCCGGCCATATAAATTGAGCATTTAGTGTGTTGATTTTATTAGGTGTCAGATTACGTATACTCAAATCAAAATCACACATAACTCTTCCCGAGGGTGTAAGATCTATTTTAAAATTACGAAAATATATCATAATACGTGGAGATGGCTTATTTTCTCGACTGCCGGCTTCTTTAGAGGTCAACAATTTAGAACGAATAATTTTTTTTCCGTTGGTTGTTGCTTCTTGTGATGTAGCTGCGTTATCTTTTTCAAATACTTGTGCATTTGCTATAGCGATATTACACGTTATAACAATATACCATAAAATTAAAACCAACTTTCGCACAATATTCTTCCCCCTATTTTATAATTAAATTATTTATCGGTAATAACAGGCGTTGGTTTGGGTTCAACTTTTTCTTTCGCCTCTTTTGTATTAATTGGCTCCGGAGCTTTATCTGCAGGTGTTGCATTAGGTATTGTTATCGCCGCAGAAGGAAGAGGTGCAACAGGGGCAAATGTTGTTGTCAATATACGAGAAGTTTTTTTCATGTTTTCTTCAAGTTTTTCAAAAATATCATCAAGTTCTTTACTGATTTTTTCTCGTTCCTTTTTATCTTCTTCTTTTTGGGTATCCAAAGAAACATTTAAGAACTCTGTATAATATTCTGGTGATTTAGAAGATATAAATTGGAACAATGCTTCACAAGAAACAGTTTCTTTTCTGGATGTTCCGCCCGATTTACAAGATTTAACATTAATTTTTGCATCTTCCAATAACATAAAACAACGTTCAGAATTAAGTTTGCTTTGTATTGATTTCTGTGTTGATTTTTTTAGAACAGGAATGCTAATAGTACTGCGTACATCAGAAGAAATAAAATCTTGAGTTCTGCGCATATTTCCATTATCCATATTTTTTTCTTGCTGAATAGTATCTTTTGCAGCCTCGTCAAACCAATTAAGCTCAATATTAAGTTCAGAAATATCACTTGAACTGCGATTATAAATCGTAGTTGTAAATTCACAATTTGTAGTTATTCCTTTTTCATTTTTAATTGGTTTAACATCATGAACCTTTACTAAAAGTGCATCGTTATTATCGGCAGCTGTTACTGGAGATGCATTAACAATACAACTTAAGATACATAAACTACCCAAAAGCTTTTTCTTCTCAACCATTTTTCATTCCTTAAAAAACCAGTTTACACATATAATAATCAATTTTATTTTATCTTTACAGTAAAAATTTATTTATCCACGATTTCTTTGTGCAATTTTAACATATCGGCCCATGCTTTAGCTTTTTGTCCACTGTTACGCAGCAGATATGCCGGATGAAAAGTAGCTAAAGCTTTAGCTGTTTTTCCATTGTTTTTTTTGTATTCAAGCCAACGACCACGCAATTTGGATATTGGTTCTTGATTATCAAACAATGCATTAGCAGAACTTCCTCCCAGTAATAAAATATAATCCGGATTTATCAGCTCAAGCTGACGTCGTAAAAAAGGAAGACATACTGCAATTTCTCCTGTCGTCGGAGTTCTGTTACCTGGCGGACGCCATGGTAAAATATTTGTAATATAATATGCAGAACGATCTAACCCGATTGCAGCCATCATTTTATCAAGTAATTGTCCGCTGCGTCCGACAAAAGGAATACCGCATCTATCTTCATCTGCCCCCGGAGCTTCCCCAATTAAAACCACTTTCGCATTAGGATTCCCATCACCAAATACCATATTAGCAGCGGTGAGTTTAAGAGCGCACCCGTCAAAGTTTTCCACAGCTTTGCGTAATTCTTTTAATGTGTGAGCTTGTTCACATACTTCTCTTGCACTTTTATATGCAGAAGCTGTTTCTTGTGCCAACTCAGTAGTGGCTTGTCGTATGTTGGAGGGAGAAGATGTTGTTTGTTTTTTAGGCATAATTAACGGAGCAACAACAGTCTTAACCGTTTCACTTGTTAAAGTAAAAGGTATTTCATCAACAGTTTCATCTACTCCGGCTAAAATATAGTATTCCAGCACCGATTTTATGTCATATTCTTGTTCCATATATCTATACATAAATTAAAACATTTTTTTTGCAAGAATAATCATTTCTTTACACAATGATTATATAATAAAATAATTCTTATTGTAAGATATTAAAAATTCTTATAAAATAAACAAATATGGTTGTTTTATTGAGGCGCTATGTCAAAACTGGGGTATATAATAATTTTTGTTTGTGGAGTTATACTTTTTAACTCTTGTTCAAATCGGTTGGAAATGCAGCACAATGCAGCTGTACCTTCTATAATCAAGCCTGAATTAAAAAAATCTTATGGCGCTTATATGGCCGGACGTATCGCTCATCTGCGCAAAAATTTTGATAAAGCGGCTGATTTTTATATCCAAGCAATTAAACATAACCCGCAAAATACTCCTTTGAT
The DNA here is from genome assembly GCA_017452115.1 of Alphaproteobacteria bacterium. Classification (GTDB taxonomy): domain Bacteria; phylum Pseudomonadota; class Alphaproteobacteria; order RF32; family CAG-239; genus MGBC133411. The sequence goes on along the minus strand of JAFTNB010000040.1, from coordinate 478 downwards.
AAGTAGTATATATTTATTATTAGTATCTGATGGACGTATTGAAGAAGCGGCAACCTATGCTAAAATAGCCAAATCAAATGGAGATAATAACAATTTTATTAATATTATTCTCTATGCTGATAATCTTAAAAAGCAACATTATTCAGCTGCCGAACTTGATTTAAAGGGGATGAGTGGTCCCGTTTATGATCAATTTATTGTTCCTCTGCTTTCTGCTTGGACTTATGTAGGGAGAGAGGGTAATTCCGATTCGAATAGATTGTTAGCTTTAAAAAAACTTGACATTATAGCTAAAGAACCAAGTTTTCGTGCTCTATATAATTTTCATGCCGGTATGATTAATGATTATTATGGAAAAAATGCAGAAGCACAAAAACATTATGAGGTAATTGTTAACGAAGAAAGTTTGGAAATGTCATTCCGAACTTTGCAAATTATCACTAATTTTTATCTTCGTACTAACCAAAAAGATAAAGCG
>JAFTNB010000039.1 GCA_017452115.1 Alphaproteobacteria bacterium | reverse complement strand
TGGATGCTTTTCACCAGTCTCGGCATCTACATCAAACTCTTTAATACGAACAGTACAACGTGTCTGTAACGTTACAACCTTATTCGTAAGCGCTCTTTCGACTTCATTGATATCGGCAAAGAACATACCTTCCCCCTTCGCATTGATACGCGAACGGGTAGAGTAGTAAAGACCAAGCACAATATCCTGAGAAGGAACGATTGAAGGATCACCGTTGGCTGGGAACAAAACGTTATTAGAAGCAAGCATTAATGAACGAGCTTCTAACTGTGCTTCCAAAGAAAGTGGTACGTGTACAGCCATCTGGTCACCGTCGAAGTCAGCGTTAAACGCTGCACAAACCAACGGATGCAACTGAATAGCCTTACCTTCAATCAAGAGTGGTTCGAAAGCCTGAATACCTAAGCGGTGCAATGTAGGAGCACGGTTCAACATAACCGGATGCTCATAAATCACTTCTTCCAAGATATCCCAAACAACTGGTTCTTGATTCTCAACCATCTTCTTAGCAGCCTTGATCGTAGTAGCTAAACCACGTAATTCAAGCTTGTTGAAGATGAATGGCTTAAATAACTCAAGAGCCATCAATTTTGGCAAACCACATTGATGTAACTTGAGTTCCGGACCAACTGTAATAACCGAACGCCCGGAATAGTCAACACGTTTACCCAGCAAGTTCTGACGGAAACGACCTTGCTTACCTTTGAGCATATCAGACAAAGATTTAAGCGGACGCTTATTAGTACCGGTAATAGCACGAACACGACGGCCATTATCAAACAATGCATCCACAGATTCCTGCAACATACGTTTTTCATTACGAATAATAATGTCTGGTGCATGCAATTCCATCAAACGTTTTAAACGATTGTTACGGTTAATAACACGGCGATACAAATCATTCAAATCAGACGTTGCAAAACGACCGCCATCTAATGGAACTAAAGGACGTAATTCAGGCGGAATTACTGGTAATACATCAAGAATCATCCATTCTGGTTTAGTGTTAGACTCAATAAACGCTTCAATAATTTTAAGACGTTTCACTAACTTCTTACGTTTAGACTCAGAATTATTTTCTTTGAGTTCTTCACGAATAACTTTGCGCTCGCCTTCCAAATCGATTGCAGCCAAAATTTCTTTCAAAGCTTCAGCACCAATACCGGCACGGAAAGAATCTTCACCATATTCATCAACAGCTTCTTGATATTGTTCTTCTGTCAAAAGCTCATTAACGGCAAGAGGAGTAAGCCCCGGCTCAATAACAATATAGCTTTCAAAATATAAAACACGTTCCAAAGCTTTCATTGGAATATCTGTCAAAATCGCAATACGGCTCGGCAAAGATTTAAGGAACCAAATATGTGCAACCGGAGCTGCCAATTCAATATGTCCCATTCTTTCACGACGTACTTTAGAAAGAGTAACTTCAACGCCACATTTTTCGCAAACGATACCGCGATATTTCATTCTTTTATATTTTCCGCACAAACATTCATAGTCTTTTACCGGACCAAAAATACGAGCACAGAACAAACCATCTCTTTCTGGCTTAAAAGTTCGATAGTTAATAGTTTCCGGTTTTTTAACTTCACCGAAAGACCAAGAACGAATTTGCTCAGGCGAAGCAATAGAGATTTTGATTTGATCAAAGGAATCTCCGGCATTCTGCTGCCCGAAATATTTCATAATATCATTCATCTAAATAAAACTCCTTTTTACATTAAGCTTCATCACTGAGCATTTCAACATTCAAACACAAAGACTTAATTTCTTTGACCAAAACGTTGAACGATTCCGGAATACCGGCTTCAAATCCATCATCACCGCGAACAATTGATTCATAAACTTTTGTACGACCGTTCACGTCATCAGATTTAACTGTCAACATTTCCTGTAAGGTATAAGCAGCACCATAAGCTTGGAGAGCCCATACTTCCATTTCACCAAAACGCTGACCACCGAATTGAGCCTTACCACCTAATGGCTGTTGAGTAACCAAAGAGTATGGACCAACCGAACGAGCATGCATTTTTTCATCAACAATGTGGTGTAACTTAATCATATAGATTATACCCACAGTAACCTTACGATCAAATTTTTCACCGGTACGTCCGTCATACAAATCAATCTGACCTGATGTCGGAAGCCCTGCCATAGAAAGCATATTATTAATATCTTCTTCATGAGCTCCGTCAAATACCGGAGTAGCCGTCGGCACACCACCCTTAAGATTAGAAACCATTTCTAAAAGTTCAGGTTCATTCATTGGCGCAATATCACGATTATACTGCTTATCACCATAAACTTCTCTTAAACGATTATTCAATTCATCAAGAGTTTTTTCACCGCGTTTGTATTGTTCACACATTTCATTGAGTTGTTTACCCAATTCTTTTGCAGCCCAACCAAGGTGAGTTTCTAAAATCTGCCCCACGTTCATACGAGAAGGCACACCAAGCGGATTAAGCACAATATCTACAGGAGTACCATCTTCCATATAGGGCATATCTTGCAACGGCAATACACGAGAAATTGTACCTTTGTTACCATGACGTCCGGCAATTTTATCACCTGACTGAATTTTTCTCTTGGTAGCAATAAATACCTTAACCATTTTGAGAACACCCGGTAACAAATCATCACCGCGTTGAACTTTTTCAACTTTATCTTCAAAATGTTTTTGAATTTTAGCATTGCGAGCATCAAATGCAGCTAAAAGTTCTTCAACTTTAGCCATTACATCTTCATCACTAACAACAATCTTACGCCATTGAGAAGAAGGAAGTTCAGCTAAAATTTCTTCAGAAACTATTGCATTTTTAGCAATACCTTTGGGAGCATCAACAACTGTCTGACCTAAAAGCATAGATTTTAGACGTGTTTCAAAGCTACGACGAATAATTGCCAACTCATCATCACGATCTTTTGCCAATTGAGAAATTTCTTCTTGTTCAATCGAAAGTGCACGCTCATCTTTTTCCACACCACGGCGAGAGAATACATGAACATCCACCACGATACCTTCAATACCCGGTTGAACACGTAAAGATGTGTCACGAACATCAGAAGCTTTTTCACCAAAAATTGCACGTAACAATTTTTCTTCCGGAGTAACCGGAGATTCACCTTTAGGAGTAACCTTACCCACCAAAATATCACCGGCCTTAACTTCTGCACCGATGTATACGATACCGGCTTCATCCAGATTACGCAAAGCTTCTTCACCAACG
>JAFTNB010000038.1 GCA_017452115.1 Alphaproteobacteria bacterium | reverse complement strand
TATTAATGATGATGGACAGATTGTTGGTAAGGTTAATTCGGAAGGTTTTGTTATTTCTGGAGGGAAAAAGACAGGTTATGCCTTGTATGACATGTATATTTACAATACCGATGGTTTAGCAATTGGATATTTCACCAAAACTGGTGAAGCTATGAGCTTTAATAATAAAAATTTAGGCCGAGTATATCGAGGCTTCGTAGTAGACAATTCCGATAAAATTGTAGGAAGAGGAGCAAGAAGCTATAATATTCGTGATAATTCCTCAAGCGTATTGGGAACACTTCGCTTTAATGGTGAATTGATTAGTGCTGATAATCGCAAATTGGGAATGATAAATGACAATGGAGAGATTTATGATAGTAAAAATAATATTGTAGCCAAGGCCAATCCTTTACAATATTATAGTGCAGTTCGTCAATTGGTAGTTGTTGATAATGACGGTAATTTCTTGGGATATTTGGATGATTACGGCAATGTTACGGATAAAAAAGGCAATGTTGTAGGATATAAAGATTCATCAGGTCAATTAGTTGATAATAATGGCAATATAATCGGACGAGTTGCTGATAATGAAAAAGTTTATGATATGGATGGAGAACTGGTCGGACACGTAAATTCATATGGCGATGCCGTTGATGATAATGGAAAAGTAATTGGTCGCCTTAATGAAAATAGTATGGTTTTAGATGCAAGCGGCAATTTAATCGGTGGTATTGGTAGTAATTGGTATGAAAGAGTTAAACCTCGTAAAGCTCCTGTTGAAAATACCAATATTCCGGAAATTGGAGCTCCTGTTAATAGTAGTAACTCGAATAAACGACGTTCTTTGAATATTGCTCTTACTCCTGACGGCGGCTATCTTGGCGAGATTCAATCAAACGGTGATGTTATCGATTCTAAAGGTGAAGTAGTTGGGCATGTAATACCAGATGGAACAATTATGGATGAAGATGGTACTGTTATTGGCTTTAAGGATAATAAACCATCTGATAGTAATGAAGTTTTTGTTCCTGGTGGAACAGGACCTGGAACAGCCCATGGAACCGGAAATGATGTTGTCGGTGTTGGACCTGCCGGAGGATTGCGTCCTGAACAACAGTATGCATGGAATGTTGCTATGGCAGAACGTCGTAAAAATATTACTGTTGGTAAAATTAGTACCAATCGCCGTAAAGAAGCTTTTGATGGCATGCAAAAAGATTGGAGTGAACAAGGCGTAGGAAAAGTAATATCTTCATGGCGTGTTGATATGAGTGAGATGATTTTAGCCGATAAACCTATTCCGGCTGTTATTGCTCGCTCTATTGATAGTAGTCATCCTACACCGGTTACTGCATTTGTTGAAAGAAATGTCTATGCAGAAGAAGGACGTAATATTTTGATACCTGCAGGTAGCCGAGTTATTGGAACTATTAGTAATGTTGTTGCCACCAGCGAAAAAACATCAACTTCTGCCAAAGTTGATATTAGCTGGAATCGCCTAATTCGTCCTGATGGTTCTATTTTCGTATTTAATGGATTAACCGGAGATGCACAAGGTCGTGGAGGTGCTCTGGGATATTTAGATCAACAATTGTTTAAGCGTTATGCTTTGCCGCTTATGACTAGTGTTCTTACCAGTATGACCTCTTATTACATTGCAACAGATGAGCCGTCTGATGGCGAAACAGAAAATTCCAAACAACAAGCCGCAAGTGATGCCAGACAGAATTTCTTAACGGATATGAATACAATTTTTGAACAAATTTTAGGAGATAAAGCCAGCATACGTCCTATGACATATATTCCTGCCGGTACGCGTATTATTATTTATCCTCAGGTTGATTTATGGCTTCGTTCTATTGAAAGAGACCAAGAAGCTAGTGTTTATGAAGAAGGCGAGGGAGTAGGTCTTCTTGATGGACGAGAAGGACAACGCGGAAAAGGAGAAAGAAAAGTTTCCGGAAGCGGCGGGCAAGTTGTATATGATGAACAAGGCAATGTTTCAGAGCCTGAAGATACTACCGGTGTGTTAATTGCTCCTGCCAATAAAAAGAAACAGCAGCGCGTAGTACCACCACCTCCGGTTTATTCCGGACAGCAAGTACCTATGGTAGATAATGTTCCTAGAGTTCAGTCATCCGGAGGTGGATATCCAGCCCCATCCGGTTCATCTCCGATTACGCCGCAGACAAGCAGTAATGATGAAGTTCCGCAATTGTTTTAGGAGTAAGTAACATGAGTTTTAAAGTTTTA
>JAFTNB010000037.1 GCA_017452115.1 Alphaproteobacteria bacterium | reverse complement strand
TTGTGCTGCAATGGAATTATCTGAATTAGGATATTTACGATAAGTTTCTTCTGGTTCCATTAAGAAACCGGTTAATTTGGCTTTTATGCGATAAAGTTCATCATCCTGAACAAATATTGGTTTATATTTACTATTTTTTACGGCTTCTTCTATAAAATTAATTCGCTCAATAGTTAGAGGATGAGTTCTAAAATATGGATTTTCTTCATTGCCGGTCATTTTATTTTGAGTCTGTATTTTTTTCATAAAATTCAGCATTCCAACCGGAGATTCTCTAGTGATAGCTAAATATTTTAATGCGGCTTCATCCGCACTACGTTCTTGTGTTAGACGAAAAGACGTATAGGCATTAAGCAAAGACGATTGTCCTCCGAGCATAACCGCCACAGCTGCATCTGCCCGTCTTCCGGCTACTGCTGCTGCACTTGCTAAAATCAATGAAGCAAGTTCAACTCTTTGTAATTCTTGTGCTTGTATTTTATTTCTTAAGATATGTCCTCCGGCAATATGTCCGACTTCATGAGCAATAACTCCAGATAATTCATTCCGGTTATCTGCGGCTATAATTGTACCGGTATTTATAAATAAATTATTTCCATCACTTATAAAGGCATTAAGATTATTATCTTGTACAATAAATATTTTATTTCTGTTAATAGGAATATTGGCGGCGTTATAATATGGGGAGGCTGTTTTATATAAAAATTGTTCTGTTTATTCATCAGATATAATTGCAAGTCCGTATGCATATTGAGGTGATAATAAAACGACTACGAGCAGTAAAATACTGCCACATAGTCGTTTAATCTTTATCGTTGAAAATATATTAACTAACCTTTGATTAATTTTTTCCACCAAGTTGATTTTTCCTTTACCGGTTCTTGTTCCGATTTATTTTCATCAGCATTTGATGTAGTATTTCCATGACTGTTATACAAGATTATAGCTTCTGCTTTAGTGTTTGTTTTTTCATCACTGCTAGAAGTTTCTTTTGTTTCATTTTTATAATCACGTTTTTCGCGAGGCGCTCTGTCTCTGCGTCCTTTATCTCTACGATTACGTGTTTTTTCTCTGCGGCCTTTACGGAAATTATTTTCTTCTTCTGTTGCTGCTTCGTTATTAATAGAAATTTCGATATTATCGCATTCCTGTGTAACAATAGCTTCATTTTCCGGTATAATTATTTCATCGGCATATTTTTTATCTTGAGATGAAATTTTAGGCATTTTTATTCTTTCTATTTGGTAGTCAGAAATATTTTTAATGCTATCATCAGCAGAAATAACCACATTCATATTATATTTTTGTTCTAATTCAACCAAAGTAGCTCGTTTTTGATTTAGTAGATAAATAGCGACATCGGTAGGCACAAAAACATTAATTTGTGAAGAACGATTTTTTATTCCTTCTTCTTCAATACCACGCAATACTAACACCGCACCTGATTCAACAGTACGAACAACACCTTGTCCGTGACAATGTGGGCAAACAATATAATTGCTTTCCAAAAATGACGAGTGCATTCTTTGCCGAGAAATTTCAAGCAAACCGAAACAGCTCATTTTTCCAACTTGAACACGAGAGCGATCTTTTTTAAGAGCTTCTTTCATCCTGCGTTCTACAGCATGATTATTAGCCGGTTCTTCCATATCAATAAAGTCAATAACCACTAATCCAGCCAGATTGCGCATTCTTAATTGGCGAGCAACTTCATCACAAGCTTCCAAATTAGTTTTTAGCGCAGTTTCTTCCAAATCTTTTTCTTTTGTAGCTCGACCGGAATTTACATCAATAGCAACCAATGCTTCAGTAGGATTAATCACCAAATATCCGCCGCTATCCAGTTGTGCTGTTGCTTCATGAAGCTTATCCAATTGGGTTTCAACCTGAAAACGTTGAAACAAAGGAATATCATTATTCCGATAATGTTTTATTTTTTTCAAATTATGCGGAGATAAAATCTTAAAGAAGTCACGAGCAGTCTTAAAAGCAATCTCTCCATCCACTAAAATTTCTGAAATATCTTTAGTATATATATCTCTTAGTGCGCGTTTAATCAAATTTCCTTCTTCATAAATCAATGCTGGAGATTTTGCCGCGAGAGCACCTAACCGAATTTGATTCCAACTGCGGATAAGATAGTTATAATCACGGACAATATCAGATTTTGTTTTTTCTTCACCGGCGGTTCTGACGATAATTGACATATCAGCGGTTAAAGGGAGTTCCCGAACAATAGATTTTAGACGTTTACGGTCTGTTGCATTAGTTATTTTTCGAGAAACACCGCCGCTTTTAATTCTGTTTGGCATTAATACGCAATAACGTCCGGCTAAAGATAAATAGGTTGTAAGGGCAGCTCCTTTATTACCACGTTCTTCTTTAACAATTTGTACTAATACTATTTGCCCTTCTTTAATAACATCTTGAATTCTACTGCGATGATATAATTTACGAGCTTTTAGCAATTTACGTTGCAATTCAAAATCATAATCTTGTTCATCATCTTCGTCATCATCTGTAGTTTCAAAGTCATCATCGTGAACTATATTATTCGTTTCTACAGGTATAGCTATTTCTTCATCAACTGTTTCTTCTTCCAAACCTGTAGCTTCTGACATAACAGAAAGTTTTTCAGCTTTAGATTGTGATTTTTGTTTACGAATTTTTTTCTTCAATATTCGTTTTTTTGTATGCGCAGCTTCGGCAGCTTCTTCAATTTCTTCATCACTGAGTTGTTCTTCTGCAGATTCTTCTGTTTCAACTGTTTCTTCATCTTGTTTCATATTTGTTTCAAAATAGTCTAATATTAGTTTCATTAAAGTCGCGTGAGTGCATTCTTTAGAGTTAGTGTAATTTAAAGCTACATATTCTAATAAGTCATCAACATTATATTTATTAT
>JAFTNB010000036.1 GCA_017452115.1 Alphaproteobacteria bacterium | reverse complement strand
TGCGACGGTAAGTATGCAGCTTGTACTTGTTCCGGTGGTGGAGTGTTTAACAATGGTGTGTGTCCGAAGAATTGTACTGTAGGTATGATTTATTATAGTGATGGTAGTTGTTCGTTTGAAAATGATAGTACAAAAACAGCAGTTGGATTTGTGATTAAAGATAATGAATTGATTGCTAGTAATTTTGTATCCACGATATTTGAATTATGGGGAAGTGATATCGTGGGGCTAGCTAATTTATCTGCAGGAGATGCACAGCAAGATATGGGTGGTAAGGCAAATACTGCGACGATTGTGGCAGAACTCGGAACTGCTAATACAAATAATCCTGTGATATACTGTTATAATTATACTGGCGGAATGAGCGGAACTGCCGGTAAATGGTATTTGCCGGCAGCGGGAGAAATATATGAGTATGTATATAATAATATTTCCCTATTAAAAACTTCAGGTTTTCTTGGAGAATATCCAAGTTGGTTTCGGACTTCAACGGAATATGAAAGCGGAGGTGTTGGGTGGAATGTTCTTATTTATAATAATTTTCTTGCGGCGTTAAATCCGGGAGAGCTGAATTCAATGAATTTTTCTTGTTTTTTAGAAATTGATTAGATTTTACCATACACGTGTAAATTTACCTCTTTCTATTTCTGGTAAAAAAGAGCTACGTCTGCCGATAATGAATGAAACACGGTCAACTCTAGCAAGGCTTGGTCCTTGATGACATGCCAATATCATTTTATCAATTTTTTCCGGTTCTGCGGACATTAAAATCTCAACACTTCCGTCAGGTGCGTTATATACCCAACCGGAAATTCCTCCTATTTCTTCGGCTTTTTTGATTGCCCAATAGCGAAATCCAATACCTTGTACGCGTCCTTGGATTTTAATATATACTTCTTTTTCCATTATTTTTTTAGAAATTTTTCAATATCTTGCAGTTCTTGGCGAATTTCTGTACGGCGTTTTTCGGCTTCTGCTTCAACGCCCCAGTTTTCGGCTTGCCAAAGTTCTTCCAGATATGCGGCTTCGAATGCTTGAGCTGCATTAATATGCCCTTTTACTAGAGCAGCCGCTAATAATACGGATTTCATGTTTAGGGCAGCAACATAAAAAGAAGCTAATTCTTTATCAGAAAGGCTTTCTATGAACATTTTTAAGCGTTCTGCAGATTTTTCTTCTTGAGAAGGAACATCTAAATTTGTGGTTTTAATAAATTTGGTATTAACTTCATAACTTGCCCATTGGAGAATAGGGCCCCAAATTTTTTCTTGGCGTGCTGCTAATTCTTTATTTTGCCCCCAGAAAAGCAACATGTCGGTAAGCGCAAATTGTACTAAACGGTCGATTACTTCTTCGCGATTTTTGGAAATTTCTTTAGCTGTTTTTTCTAAATATAAGTTCATTTATTGAGCTCCGTTTGAAGTTTCTATTTTATTGGATTTTAGAGAATTTTTAAATATATTGATAACATCTTTAGCTGTGTTTTTCAAATCTTTAATGCTTTTGTTGATTTGTTTCTCTGCACCTTGATATACGTCTTTGGCATTATTAATAGCGCCTTGAGGGGCTGGAAAACGGCTAGCATAAACCGTTCCTTTGAGTGCTGTATGGCAAGGGGCACTATCCGAAGACATAAATTGAGAACCAAGGTAAGCTGTTCCGCCTGTCGCCGCAACACCAATAATAGCTTTGGCTGCAGAAGTGTTATCTAGTGTAAGTTTAGGATTTTGCAATGTTCCTTTGATTTTGATGAAAGAAGATATAGCTTGAACTAAATTTACATCTTTAATATTGGGTTGAATACTAAAGTCTATTTTATCGTTTTGTAAGTTAATGCTTCCGTCACTAACTAAATATATTTGTTTTGATTCTAATGCTATACCTTGAGGAAATGTTGCTTTTCCGTCGGATAAGTCGCTATGAAGTGCAGCACAAGCTATATCAATTTTTTGAGATGTATCTTTTTTTAGACCAAGAATATCTAATAATTGGGCTACGAATGTTGAGGTGATAAATTTAAATTTACCGGTTTGAATTTGGGTATTTCCGACAACAGCAGCTACTTGTCCGTCTAAATTATTAACTATAGAGCGCCAAGTATTACCTTTGCTTTTGAGTTTGATATCAAAATCCAAATTTCCGCCTTCACTGACACCGAAATCTCCGTTACCTGAAATTTGAAATTCTTTATGCAAATTTTGTAAAAGTAATTTATTGCCAACAATTTGCAGGGTAGCTCGTTGAGTAGGCGCTGCCATAGCAAGAGAACCACTAACATTACCTCCTCCCAAACTCATTTTAAAAGGACTGATAGCCAAAATACTGTCTTTTAGTTGTAATGTCATATTAACATTATCTGCTTGCAAGGTATCATTGATAATTAATTTTCCAATCGTTAATTTGATGTCTGCATTTACAATACTAAATGATTGGTATGGAATAGGAGTAGCGGGGACTAATTCGCTGGCTTGGAC
>JAFTNB010000035.1 GCA_017452115.1 Alphaproteobacteria bacterium | reverse complement strand
AGCGCCTGATTCTTTGTATTAATGCTTGTCTTATTTTTGCAAAAGTTGAAAGTTTGTCATCTGTAGCCAATTCATGAAAAGCATGAGTTGTATCTATTGGCATTGGAGCTGTTGGAGTAATATTTTTATATCCCACATCCGGTTTGAAAGAAATATGCTTGAGTGCAAATACCACAAAACCGGCAGCTGTAATTGAATATGCAAGTGCAAAAGCAATAGGCCCGAATATTCCCATAAAATAAGATATAACTATCGGTCCACAAATCATGCCGATGCTTTGTAACATAATCATCATACCGGAAGCATTAACTCTGTCTTCATCATCAATCAAATCGTTAACATGCGATACCGAAATCGGATAAATAATAAAAGTTCCTGCTCCGAGCATTATTGCACAAAAGGCAAGCATTATTATATTGCTTCCGAGCCAAAAATGTACCCAAGGAGCTATAAAAAATAAAATACTTGCAACCCACATAATCACAAATCGTCTGTCCATTTTATCAGATAATCTTCCGAGCGGAAATTGAATTAATAATCCCCCTAAAACTCCAAAGAACATAAATAATGATGTCATTTTTACATCTAACCCGATTTGTGTGGCATAAATTGCTCCAAGAGAATAAAAAGTACCAACAAAAATTCCGCTGCACATACATCCGACCACCCCGATTGGTGATATTTTGTAAAGACGTGATAATGACATGCTTTTATGAACTTCAATTGCTGGAGAGGGGAGGGCAGTCAAGGAAACAGGTACTAACGCAAAAGAAAAAATTACCGATACTACAATATAAATTGTAATTCCGTTAGCATCCGGAATGTTTAATAAAAGCTGTCCGCTGCTGGCTCCGAGATATGATGTTACCATGTACAAAGACATTAAAAGCCCTCGGTTATTATTATTTGCTCGTGTATTGAGCCAACTTTCCAAACACATAAAAGCAGAACCCATACAATATCCGGCTGTCATGCGTAAAATTGCCCAATAAAAAGGAGCTTGAGAAAAATAATGCAAGAGAGCAATTGCTGAAAATATAGAAATATAAGTGGAAAAAGCTCGAATATGTCCTACACGATTAATAATTTTGTTAGATGTTTTTGAAGCAACAATGTACCCAAGGTAATAAAGTGATAAGACAATACCGGCGGTAAAAGTTGAAACCTGATTTTCTGCCATTCTTAACCCTAATGCCGAAGTAAGAAGCGCATAAGCGCAACAAGTCAGTGCTGTGCCGGCAAAGAATGCGGTTAGGGGAGAAATAATACTTTTAAGAAATCTTAAGTTAGAAATTAAACTTGACATGATGCAGTTTCAAAAAAATACTTGATAAGCTGTTTATAATCACATAATCTGCCATTATTAAGTTAAGGAGAGGTTAAATGAAACAGGTTTCCGCAGGAATAATTATTTATCATGGCAAAATACTGATTGCACGCCGTAATCATCACAAATCCTTAAGTGGAATGTGGGAGTTCCCCGGAGGCAAACAGGAAGTAGGAGAAACTTTGCCGGAATGCCTTAAACGTGAGATTATGGAAGAACTGCAATTAGAAATTACCGTAGGTGATTTTTTTATGCAAAGTGTTTATGAATATGAACATGGAGCTATTTGTCTGAATGCTTATTATGCTTATGCGGATAGTGATAAAATCTGCTTTCACAGCGACCACGATTCTCTAAAATGGATAACTCCGGATGAATTGGATGATTATGATTTTTCTCCAGCGGATATTCCAATTAAGAACGCTTTAAAAATATTGCCTCTGCCAATTTAAATAGATGATATATTAAGGAAACAGCCGACTGAGT
>JAFTNB010000034.1 GCA_017452115.1 Alphaproteobacteria bacterium | reverse complement strand
CCACAGATGCATCAATATATTTTGTAGCATCATATGCCATTAAATAGGTTAAATCTTCGGGAAAAGATTTTGATAATTCTGTTAATGTTTTTTTGATATTTTCCATTGTTTCAAGAGCATTAGCACCGGAAGACAATGCTACCGCAACGGTAATGGAGTTTTTTCCGTTATAAAGTCCGGAGATTGCATAATCTTCCTGCCCGATTTCTACTTTAGATATATCACGCAAGCGTACCAATCCACCTTGTTCAGCCGTGCGAATAATAATATTTTCAAATTCTTCTGCGGAACTCATACGTCCGGTTGTCTGCAAAGAATAAACCATCGGATTATCCGATTCGGTTGGAGTAGCACCTACTTTGCCCAGAGTTGGTTGATAGTTCTGGCTGGAAATTGCATTATATACATCTTGCACACTGATATGCAGCGCCGCCATTTTGTCTGCGTTCATCCATACACGCATACTCAATTTTGAACCATACACATCCAAACTGCCCACACCGTGTACTTTGGCTAAAGCTCGTTCAACGTTATTATAAATATAGTCGCTGATTTCCTGTTCGGAATATGTATCATCAGGCGATGTAAATACAATAAATCCGAGAATATTTGAAGATTCACGGGTTACGGTAATTCCCTGACGTGTAACTTCTTGCGGCAGCTTGGATGATGCCTGCTGGATTCTGTTTTGCACTTTTACTTGTGCCATATCCGGATCTACACCGGTTTTGAATGTTACCATCAACGTATATGCAGAATCTTCAGAGGTGGAGTTCATATATAGCATATCTTCCACACCGTTGATTTCATCTTCCAGAGGAATACCGATTGTTTTGGCAATAACTTCTGCGCTTGCCCCCGGATATGTAGCACGAACTGCAATCTGTGGCGGCGTAACTTCTGGATATAAAGCAACTGGAAGTTGGAAAAGGGCAATTATTCCCACCAAAACAATTACGATAGAAATAACAAACGAAAAACGCGGACGATGAATAAAAAAGTTAGAAAACATTAGTTATTACTCCGCTTATTAATTATTAGATTTAGAAAGTAGTGTTGGCTGCACTTTAATGCCGTTTCTGACCTTTTGCAAACCTTGAATGATTACCTGTTCATGTCCGTTCAGACCGGATTTGACCACTTGCATATCTTCTATCACATCACCCAGTTCAATATATTTTTGTTCTACAATATTGTCTTTATTAACCGTCATCACATAACTTCCGTTAACATCTGCGGATAACGCTACTTGAGGAACTAACAATGCTTCTTGTTTGTTGTCAAAACGCACATAAATATCCACATAATTTCCCGGAACTAACAGATTGTCTTTGTTATCAGAATCAATATATACCGGTACAGTTGCCGTATCCGGATTCACTTCATTGTCAAAAAACATATTGCGTGCGGTTACCGTATTGATAGTTCCGTTAGGCATTGCTATATCCAGAAAGACATCTTTTGCTTCACCGGCTTTTTGCATAAAAGCGGAACGTTCTTTATCCGTAACGGAAAATGCGATTCGGATAGGATCCGTTTGTACTACACGAGCTAATTTTTGGGTATTGGGACTAACCAAATTTCCGGCAGTAACCAAAGCTTTACCGATATAACCGGAAATTGGGGATTTTATTTCTGTATATTCCAAATTCAGCTTTGCCAAATCCAAAGCAGCCTCTGCTTGTTCCAAATTACTTTCCGCAATATCGCGCTCTTTGTCGGACACATATTTATTTTTATGCAAAGAGGTGATTCGGTTATACTCATTGCGTAATTGTTTTACTGCAGCCTCGGCAGCTTGTAAATCGGCTTGATATTTGCGTTGTTCTATCAAAAAAATCTGTTCGTCTTTTTCTACATAAGCACCGTCATTAAACAATATTTGTTCCAAATAACCGGAAACTTGCGGTACAATATCCACACTGTTAATCGCCTCCACTTGAGCAATATATTTTTTCTTGGCCGAAACATCACCTTTTGACAAAGCTTTTACCAATACACGAGGCTGCTCATTGTCATGCATCATTGCAGAAAAATCAGGTGAAAATTTACCATGTAGATACCAGCCTAACGCACAGCATAACAAAGAATATGCTACTTTATATATAATACCGGAGCTTTTAATTTTTTTTACACGCATAACAGACCTTTCTATTTTTTTTTAATTTTTTTTCGAAAGGCAAATTATCAAGGAAAAAAACAAAATCAAGCTTAAAAAATAT
>JAFTNB010000033.1 GCA_017452115.1 Alphaproteobacteria bacterium | reverse complement strand
GAGCGAATGTTCAAATTGGGCAGATAAAGACTTATCTCTAGTGGTGGATGTCCAGCCATCCGGTAAGATAATCGCATCTTTTTTGCCAATATTAATCATGGGTTCAATAGTGAAAAACATACCTTCTTCAATTAGAGGACCTGTTCCTTTACGTCCGCAATGCATAACATTGGGGGCATCGTGAAAAACTCGACCTAATCCATGTCCGCAGAACATATCAACGACGGAATATCCATATTTATGAGCGTAATCCTCAATAACTGCTCCAATATCTCCCATTCTTGCTCCCGGTTTAACAACATCAATACCACGCATAAGACATTCGTAAGTAACATCGCAAAGACGTGTGGCTTTAATTTTAGGTTTGCCAGCATAGTACATTCTACTGGTATCGCCGAACCAACCATCTAATGTTACGGTTACATCAATATTTAAAATATCACCATCAGCGAGTTTGCGTTCATAGCTTGGAATACCGTGGCAGATAACATGATTGATTGAAATACACAAAGTTTTGGGGTAGCCTCTATATCCAAGGCAAGAAGGAACAGCACCGTGTGACGTAATAAATTCACGAGCTAAGTCATCTAATTCTCCGGTGGAAACTCCAACTTTTACATATGGAGTGAGATAATCTAAACATTCAGCTGCTAATTTACCGGCTTTGCGCATGCCTTCAAATTCTTCAGGTTCATGAAGTGTGATACCATCTTTACGTTTATGTGCCACTGTTACCTCTTATATATATTATGTTATGTTTTGCCTATTTTTACACCAATAAAATAATATTGCAATAGGATGAATAGTTATTATTTAAAATAATCATAACAACAAAGGAGTTACAAAATGTTTAAAAAATTTATAACACTATTAATTAGTGTGGGCGCAATTGCAATTACACTTTGGGGCGGTAAATACTTTACGGCAATGGGAGTTGATGGTTGGTATAAGGAAGCAATAAAACCGGCATTAACTCCGCCAAATTATGTTTTTCCGATAGTGTGGAGTATTGTGTATGTATTGCAAGCAGTATCTTTGTATCGAATTTTGTATTATGGTTTGGGCAGCGATGCAGTTAGCATGTTTGTTATTCAATTATCTTTACAAGTATTGTGGTGTTTAACTTTTTTTGCAATCGGAAGTGCCGTTATGGGATTGATAGTAATAATTATGCTGATTGTGACAGCTATTGCATTGATTAAGATGTTAATAAGGCGAGATATTTGGTCTGCCCGCCTGCTCTATCCTTATCTTTTGTGGATTCTCTTTGCCGGATATTTGAATATTGGATTTGTTGGATAGGAAAATATATTATTGACACAATATAATTAATTTTATAATATATTTCCTGTGTTATTTTATAGGAGATAAATTGCGCAAAAGTATGGGGTGGTATTATCAGATGCGGATGTTGCTATGTCTAATGAGACATGGAATGAGGCTATAGATGTTGATATTGTAATGTCTGGAAGGCTTTATTAGATATTAAAATGTTGGTAAACTATACTATTGATAAAGATGCAAACATTGTTTGTATATCTGGTGATGGTTACTCAGCGGTAAGGTGTGAGAAAGATGTTTTTTCGCACCTTGTTTTTTATAAATTTGATACGAATTATTGGCTGATTGTTGATTCGTTTAACGATAGGCTTGAATTGGTTTGTAATGAAACTAAAATTAGTGTGTTTGAGGAATTAAATTGTACGGATCCTTATTGGAATTACTATGTTAATGTATTCAAAAAAGATAAAGAATT
>JAFTNB010000006.1 GCA_017452115.1 Alphaproteobacteria bacterium | reverse complement strand
TTCTTTCTTTATTTGGCTATTCAAATAATAGTTTGCCCCAAATTTTCCTTTGTTTTTATCAGCATCAAGAGAAATGACATCTTTAACACTCTCATCTTCATTATAGACATCTTTAATTTGAAGATAGCAGAAGTTGATAGACCTCATTCCATTTAATGAGCAAAAGAACATAGTTCTAATTTGCTCTGAATGTCTCATGCCTGAAATATAGGTCAAAATATCCTTAATCTTTTTATCATCTAAATATGCTTGGTTTACCATAACTAACCCTTTCAATTTTTAACTATAAAAACATCCTGTCGCACTTTTTTTAATTCGTCCGCAAAAAAATGATGAAAATGTTAAAAAAAGTTTAGCTGAAATATAAAGTTTAACATTATAGATTTTAGGTCAAAACTACCTCTTTTAAAACCCTATGAAAACCAAGCAACACAAGGATAATGTTAAAAAATACATCTTTTTTAACATTTTTAAAAATCTGGACTTTTGAGATTTAATGTTTTAAGGTTTCTTATATAAATTTGATAAAGAGGCAAATATGAGGCAATTTATAAAGAATAAAGACATTTGTTTTCACGAAGAAGATTTTAACAAACTTATCTATGGCAGAAGCCAAAAGTATAAGTCCTTAGATTTGGACTTTGATACAAATGTTTTGCCTTATCTTTTGTCTGAAAAATTAAAGAGAACCATCTCATGGATTACCAATTATGAAAATGACCAACAAAGAAATTGGGAGTTAGCTAAATACCTAACTGAAATTTTATCGGAAATGGTCATTTTCAATAAAGGGCCATTAGATGATGTTGATATAGTAAATGAGTTGGGTTTTATTGGCAAAGATATAAAATATCCTGAAACATCCTCTAGTGGTAAATCATTAGTTGAACTATCTAAAGAGGCTACTGACACACAAGATAATTATACCGCCATACTAAACTTCTTATATAGAGTTGATGGATATATTCGTATCAGAGCTAATTATCCTCAATCTTTGTATGATTTGATATTTGAAGCATTAACTTGTTTATTTGTTATTTGTATGAAACATCCTAATAAAGCTGCTAAGCATATCAAAGTTACCCCAAATGAAATTGTAACTAATGAAGAAGAAGCATACAAAATTAAGGAATATGTTCGTTTTGATAATGGGGTTTTAGTTTTTGAAGATATAGAATTTAAGACATTAAAGGATGCAAACCTAATAAGAGATCTGTTTTTGCTTAATCCAAAAAATTATATTAGAGCAGTTTGCTTTGTTAGATGCCACTTTAATTCACCTGAGATTTCTTTTTCAGTAAATCCTCTTCGTATGTATTTCAAAGAATGCATATTTGAAAGACAAGTATCTTTTTATAATTCAGAGAAAAAGATAGAGTTTGATACTTGTTTATTTTATGGAGCTGTTAAGACATTTTGCCTTGAAGATTTATGGATACATCATTCCACTTTTGAATTAGGTGGTTCCTTATTGATCAATGATAATAAGCTTTTTACTTTTGAAGATGCTATTATAAAAGGTAAATTTGAGATAGAAGCTGAAGAAATAGAGTTAAAATGGAATAATGTTTCATTATTTGAGCCATTTGAATTAAAATATGCGAAATTAAATCCACTTTCAGAAATTCAAAACATTGCTTTTGCAAGTATTCAAAATCCTCAAATGGATAAATCTCGTAAAGATTTGTACGAAGTTATGAAGAATGCCGGTCTTGAAGAACAAGCCAAAGCACAAGGCATCTATGCAGTTGAAGAAACAAAAGAAACTAATGATTTTGATTATGATGCATATAAGGTTGCTTATGAAACAGGTTTCTTAAAATCTGAATATGCTGCATACTTGTTGGAAAAATCTGTATCATACCTTGGTCAGAAACGAAAGAAAGACAAAGAAAGAACAACAAGAGATTCAATACCATTTATTGGTGAAGGTAAGAATATTAAATACCCTGTTGATGCTTTACTTGCTTATAAATCTAAAGATTGGGACAAGCTAAAAGAACTAAGACAGAAATATAAAAGTAAAGAGGATTAATTATCCTCTTAATACTTCTATTGCATCATTAAGTTTAACCGTGGAGTTTGGTGGACGGACTCCAACCTTTACAGCATCATTAAACATCTGATTATAAGATAAGCCATTTAATTTAACTGGTTTTTGAAGAGTTTCATCCCACCCAAAAGCAACAATGTTAAATTTGTAATCAATCATTTTGATTTTATAGATGTATATGGTGTGTCCATTGTATTTAATCTTCCAACGAGTGTTCTCAGTCCAAAGCCTAATTAAATTCTCTAAAGTAAATGGAATATGATTATGTGTGCAAATCCCACTATCTTTTATTATAATAGTTCCAATATCTGGTCTTCTTAATATCTGACCTTTCTTGGATATAACTAAATCTAAATTATTTAATACATTTCTTATACTCATATTTTTATTTATCTAAAAAAATATGATTTTGATTAAAAAGTGGAATGAATACTAAAAATGCTCCTTGAAGTTAATTACAAAGAAGCGTTACATAGTTCTAATATGAAAAACATTTAGTTAGAAGCATAAACGGCATCATAAGAACCTGCTTGATCTGTATAAATTATCTTTCCCGTTGCATAATCAAATACTTCTAATTGCAATATTAGATGGTCGCTTTCGTTATATGCTGCAAAACTAAAATGTTCTGGAACATTAATTTTACCATGTCTTTGCATCAATTCATATCCAGTATATACTTTTGAACCATTTGATGTAGTAACTTTTACAGTTTTACTTGCACCAATACATGCGGCCAAAGCTAATTCTTGGTTTCTCATAGTGCAACTAATTTTTAATTCGAACCCGTCTTCTCCAATCTTGGGTTGCTTATTATCACATCCTGTTAAACATCCTAAACATAAAAACATAAATATCATTAATTTATTAAAATATGTATTTTTCATATTAAATCTCCGTATTTATTATAAGTCTAGTTTTAATAATTATATTTGATATAATAATTCAATCTATTCATAACATTTGTGCATGTGCTTATGATTTCATTTGCATTGTTATTTTTTAATGATTTTACTAAATCTTCGCTACCTTTTAGTTGGTATTTAATTAGTTCTTTTTCATTAAATACAAGTCCATGCTTTATCATTACTTTATCAACTGCATTGCTATAAACATGCCCCGCATCAATTTCGCCAGATGTCAATCTGGTGCTCATATATCCAACACCGATACAATAATAATCCAATTGCTTTTCAGATAATGAATTTATGTTAATCGTGTTTTCACTACATGCTGTTAAAATCAATAAACATAAAAGACATATCAATAGAATTTTATTATGATTCTTCATGATTGCTATTTCCTTTAATTAATCTAATAAAATCATCTTTTTGATTATACGCAATATACATTAAGACACAATATGAGTTTAGTGAGCAGTTTTTAGGCAAGAACAAATATTACTTTGGAATGATATTATCAGAACAAAGACATCCGTCACTTGATGCAATTCATCACTTAATAACCGGAATATCCCAGATAAACGACGGACTAAATAAACTAAAACACCTAGATAACCTTTATGAAGAGGGACAAGGGTTGATAACCAAACGATTACTAAAATACTTTTAGTTTTTTATGTCTTTTGCCTAATTGGTTTATTGGCTTTTTGGTTAGTTTATTCCAAATAGCCGATTAGATTTTTATGGTAATAAAAACTTTAAGATAAGTAGTTTAGAAAAAATTTGATTAATTAAAGACGGTTATGTATAGCTGTCAAACTGCTTGAAAGTCGCTTAAATACTGAACTTACGAGGTTTTTATGGTTAGCTATGACGTGTAGACGAAGTCAAAAAAAATTGTTCAAAAACCGAAGAAAAAAATCACATTTTTTCAACACATTAAAATATTTTTATTTCAATTTCCTATACGCTCCGCCACTAAAATTTTAAGTCCTTATTTGAAGGGCTTTTTTTATGCCTTTTTTTCAGCCCATTTTAACCTGCACGTCGGACCTACACGTCATTAAAGACGTTGTAGACACTTTGCTTTACTCACTTTAAGAAGATTTTTTACAATTTTCCCCGATTGAATTTGCAAGATTTTTATGACTTTTACCCAAATGCATTTTTAATCTTTTTCATCCCAACTAAAGAATCGTTGCCAATTGAATTTTTAATTTTTTGAAACCAAACCCATTTTTTT
>JAFTNB010000032.1 GCA_017452115.1 Alphaproteobacteria bacterium | reverse complement strand
TCAATATAGAATTCATATACAACTTCATCAAATTTATTGATTACTTTATCCAGTTTTTCAACCAAGTTCAGTACATCAGCTCGTAAATCAGGTATGAGATTGTGTGTATAGAGTTGAGCTTCAATTTCACGACGCAAGTTATCTGCATCATGTTCGATTTGTTTGATTTGTTTATTGATTTTTTTATATTCTTCGCTACGTTTCTCTTGCAAATATATTCTGATTGCTTTTTTAAATTGCATTGCTGCTTCAAGAATCTTGTCGTGAAATAAATCAATTTTATTTTCCAGCGATTTGGTTTGGGAAAAAAGGGATATTTTAACATGAAACATATTGTTGTTCTCCGGATTTTAGCTATCATTATGGAAAATATATAACAAAAAGATGAAAAAAATATTTAGATGTTTGCAGATTTTTAAGAAATGATGTGTAAATTATCCTTGTAAAGATATAATTGATTGTCTAAATTATATTGTGTTTGTTTGTAAATTAGAAGGATATGTAAAATGAATAAACTTAATGCGATTTATGTTTCTCTTCTTTCTTTGGTAGTGGCTCTGGGTACTTTGGTTTATTGTATCTTTGGTTGTTGCAATAAAGAAGCTCCTGCTGCTCCCGAATTGAGTGCAGAAAGTGTTAAAGCTGTTTTGCTTGAAGAACCGGAAATGCTTTTTGAAGCTTTACAAAAAGGTGAAGAAAAGCGTGCTGAAGAAATGCAACGTGCTTCTCAGAAATTAATCGGTGAAAATATTGAAGAGATTAATAATTATGCTGCAAGTCCGGTTTTAGGTAATAAAGATGGTAAAATTACTATCGTTGAATTCTTTGATTTTGCTTGTGGTTATTGCCATAAATTATCTCCGGCTTTGATGAACATTATTAAGAAAAACAAAGATGTTCGTTTAGTATTGAAACCTGTATATTTCTTATCTCCGGCATCTTCTTATTCTGCTAAAGCTTTGTATGCTGCAGATAAACAAGGTTTGGCTAAAGAATTTTATGTTGGTGTAATGGAACATCAAGGTCAGTTGAGCGAAACTGCTATTGATGAAATCGCAGCTAAAGCCGGTATGGATCTTGAAAAGATGAAAGAAGTTATGGATTCCAGCGAAGTTTCCAAGGCTATGGGCGATACTGCTGAATTGGCTCAAAAAATTCAAGTAACCGGCGTACCGACATTGGTTATTGAAGGTGAAAGAGTTCAAACTTTGAGCGAAAGTGATATTCAAAATAGAATTAATGCTGCTAAATAGTGGTGTTAGCTGAATAACAATAAAAAAACTGTCGAAATTATCGACAGTTTTTTTTAACTTTTGAGATATAGTTTTTCCAGCTCTTTAATTTTATCACGATACTTCATAGCCTCTTCAAATTCAAGATTTTGTGCTGCTTCGCGCATTTTTTTATTATATTCGCGCAATTTTTTATCAATATCTTTGATATTTTCTAACTTTGTGGGTTCGTTTTCGGTATAATCTGTATTTCCCATAGTTTGTAAAACATTACTGATACTTTTTTTGATAGTTTGAGGTGTTATGCCGTTTTCTATGTTATATTTTAGTTGTTTTTCACGGCGACGATTAGTTTCATTTAATGCAGCGGTGATAGATTTCGTCATTTTGTCGGCATATAAAATTACTCGTCCTTTAGCATTACGGGCAGCCCGTCCTATAGTTTGAATAAGGGAGCGTTCTGAACGTAAGAATCCTTCTTTATCGGCATCGAGAATTGCTACTAATGCACATTCAGGTATGTCTAAACCTTCACGCAGTAGGTTAATTCCGATCAAAACATCAAATACTCCCAGACGTAAGTCGCGGATAATTTCAATACGTTCTAATGTATCAATATCAGAGTGAAGATATCGTACTTTAATGCCATTTTCATTCAAGTATTCAGTTAAATCTTCAGCCATTTTTTTGGTTAAAGTTGTAACCATAACTCTATGTCCTTGACTGATGGTTTTATGGCATTCTTCCATTAAGTTATCAACTTGTTCTGATACCGGACGAACTATACATACCGGATCGGTAAGTCCGGTAGGGCGGATAACTTGTTCTGTAAATGTGCCTTTGCTTTGTGCAAGTTCCCAATCTCCGGGGGTGGCCGATACAAATATTGTTTGTCCGCGCATTTTATCCCATTCTTCAAAACGCAAGGGGCGGTTATCAATACATGACGGAAGTCTAAATCCATATTGAGAAAGTGTATTTTTACGGTTGAAATCGCCACGAAACATTGCTCCTATTTGTGGTATTGAGATGTGGCTTTCGTCGACAAATATTAAAGTATTGGGCGGCAGATATTCAAATAGTGTTGGCGGTGGTTCTCCTGCATTACGGCCGGTAAGGTAGCGGGAATAGTTCTCAATTCCTTTGCAATGTCCGGTGGTTTCCAGCATTTCCAAATCAAAACGAGTTCGTTGTTCAATGCGTTGAGCTTCAAGAAATTGATTATTTTGATTGAAATATTCTAATCTTTCTTCTAATTCTTTGCGGATATTGGTAATAGCTTGTGAAATAGTTGGGCGAGGAGTTACATAGTGATTGGCAGGATATATAATAACATTATTTAATGTTGTTGTTTTTTGGCCGGTAAGTGTATCAAATTCACAGATACTTTCTATTTCATCGCTAAAAAAGGATATTCTCCAGCCTTTATCTTCGTAATGGGAAGGAATAACATCAAGTATATCACCTTGAACGCGGAAAGTGCTGCGAACGAAATTAGTTTGGTTTCTTTCATATTGAAGTTCGGTCAAGCGTTTAAACACTTCAGACGGAGAAATTTCTTCGCCTACGTGGAGAGGCAGTGTCATGGACGCGTACGATTCAACATCACCAAGTCCGTAAATGCAAGAAACAGAGGCTATAATTATTACGTCTTTATATTCTAACAAACTACGAGTGGCAGAGTTGCGCATACGATCAATTTGTTCATTTTGTGCGGAATCTTTTTCAATATAGGTATCTGTTTTAGGAATATATGCTTCCGGTTGATAGTAGTCATAAAAAGATACAAAATATTCAACATGATTTTGTGGAAAAAAATCTTTCATTTCGCTATATAATTGAGCGGCTAAAATTTTATTGGGAGCCATAATTAGTGCTGGACGTCCTGTTTCTGCAATGATTTTAGCCATAGTAAAGGTTTTCCCGCTACCGGTTACACCTAATAAAACTTGGTTTTTATCTCCTCTTTTAATGCCTTCGCAGAGTTCGTGAATTGCCTGTGGTTGATCTCCGGAAGGATTAAACGGACTTTCTAATTTATAGGGACTATTATTCATTATCTATTTTATTGTTTCGCTTAAGCTATTGTTTTTTAATGTTTCATTATATATTTTAGTAAAATTACTAAAGGCACTGGTATCATTGATAACCTGATTAATGGCCTTAAGATCAATTTTATCATATTCCAAGTTGCTGGTTAATATGCTAAATGTGCTATAATATTTTGTATTTTTGAAATAGGGCATAAATTTATTACGTAGTCTTAATAAGGTTGGAGTTTTTCCTGCCATATTAAGAGCTGTAGCCCAGTCTAAAATATAGCGAGTTTGTTCTTCAGAAAGCTTTTCTCCTTCTTTGGGGGTGTCAATCAGGTAACGAATCGTATCGGATGCATTGCTCCATTCTTGGTTTTTCCAATAAAATTCACTTTTCATTAACAGAGCGTTTTTGCTGTAATCATTTTCTAATAAGGTAATGGCTTTATCTACTTGTCCAAGTTCGGCAAGGATTTTTGCGCGAATGATTTTACGGTGAAGTTGTAAACTATCGGATATATCCGGATATTCTGTGGCATTTAATACTTCTAATGCTTCAGCCGGATTTTCTTCAAACAAATTGATTAATGCCAAACGAGTACCCGTTTTGCTTCTTTCCGCATCGGTTAAACGTCCGTATTTGAGTTGTCGAGATAATAATTGACGGGCTCGAGGAATCAAATCAACCACAACAAGTCTATCGGCAAGTTTTTGAACTATCGTATTATAGTGTTTACTTTGTGGAGCTAACCATTCAAAATCTTGATATAAAGCCAATGATTTTAATATTGGCATATTATCGGCTCGATTGTTGAGATATATTTCTTCAAAAGTGGTAATCATACGTTTTATGGTTGCTTATCGTGCATCATCTTCTTCTA
>JAFTNB010000031.1 GCA_017452115.1 Alphaproteobacteria bacterium | reverse complement strand
TCTGAAGATTGTTTGCTTTCTGTTGGTGATGAATTATCTGTAGAACATTTTGTTGCTGGTCAGTTTGTTGATGTCTGCAGCATTTCTAAAGGTAAGGGTTTTGCCGGTGTTATGAAACGTCATAATTTTGCCGGTTTAGAAGCTACTCACGGTGTGTCTATTTCTCACCGTTCTCATGGTTCTACAGGACAAAGACAATATCCAGGTAAAGAATTTAAAGGAAAAAAAATGGCTGTCCATTTAGGTAATGAACGTGTTACTGTTCAGAACTTAAAAGTTGTTGCGGTTGATGCTGCTAATAGCTTGTTGATGGTTAAAGGTGGTGTTCCTGGCGGAGAAAATGCATGGGTATATGTTACCGATGCTGTAAAAATTCCCAGTAAGGTTGCTTTGCCTACCCCTGCCGGATTGAAAAAAGTTGATGAACCTGTTGCAGCTAAAGCTGAAGAAAATTCAGCTGAAAATGCATAGACTAAATAAGGATTGATGATATGAAACAGGACATCTTAAGTTTAGATAATAAAAATGTCGGAAGTATTGAATTGCCAGAGTCTATTTTTGGCTTGGAAGTTCGTGCAGACATTTTGCACCGCGTTGTGGTATGGCAATTGGCCAGACTGCAAAGCGGTAACCACAAAACTAAAGGCCGTTCAGAAGTTTCTCTGACTCCTTCTAAACCTTTTAAACAGAAAGGTGGCGGACGTGCTCGTCAGGGTTCTTTCAAAGGTACTCAGTTTAGAAAAGGTGGTATTGTGTTTGGTCCGGTTGTTCGCGATCACTCACATGAATTGACCAAGAAATTTAGAAAGCTTGGTTTGAAAACAGCTCTTTCTGCAAAAGCAAAAGAGGGTAATCTTGTTATTCTTGATGAAGCAAAATTGTCAGCTCCCAAAACTAAAGATTTGAAAGCCAAATTGGATGCTTGCGGGTTGAATAATTGCTTGGTTATTGATGGCAAGGAAGTTGATGTAAATTTTGCACTTGCATCCAGAAATATTATCGGTGTTGATGTATTGCCGACTATTGGAGCTAATGTGTATGACATCTTGAGAAAAGATAAACTTGTATTGACTAAAGATGCAGTTTCTTGCTTGGAGGATAGATTGAAATGAGAAAATCTAAGAATACAAACAAAACCGTAACTGCAAAAATGTATGATACATTGATTCGTCCGGTTATTACAGAAAAATCTATGATTTCTTCTGAAAACGGTAAGGTTTCTTTTATGGTTCCTCTTGCAGCGTCTAAAGATGATGTAAAAGCAGCTATTGAAGCAATCTTCAATGTTACAGTTACTAAAGTTAATACTATTCGTCAATTCGGTAAACAAAAACGTTTCCGCGGCTATGTTGGTCAACGTTCTGACTATAAAAAAGCCGTTGTTACTTTGGCCGAAGGACAAAACATTGATGTTACAACAGGATTATAAACCATGGCATTGAAAAATTATAAGCCTACATCTCCGGGGTTGCGTCAGCTTGTTATTGTTGACCGCAGCGAACTTTATAAAGGAGCGCCGGAGAAATCATTGACAATCGGTCTTACTAAGACTGGTGGTCGTGATAATTTTGGACATGTTACAAGTCGGAGAATTGGTGGCGGTCACAAACGCAAACTACGTATTATCGACTTCAAACGTAATAAATTTGATTGTGAAGCAACTGTTGAGAGAATCGAATATGATCCTAATCGTTCTGCATTTATTGCTTTGATTAGCTATGCAGATGGTGAGAAAGCTTATATTTTGGCTCCTCAAAGATTAAAAGCCGGTGATAAGGTAATATCTTCTGCTAAAGCTGATATTAAACCCGGTAATGCTATGCCGCTTAAGAGTATGCCGGTTGGTACTATTATTCACAATATTGAGCTTCGTGCCGGGAAGGGTGGACAATTGGTTCGCTCTGCGGGTTGTTATGCTCAGCTTGTGGGTAAAGATGCCGGTTATGCTCAATTGAAATTGGGTTCTGGTGAGTTAAGAGTTGTTCGTGAAGAATGTTTGGCTACTGTTGGTGCCGTTTCTAATCCGGACAATCAAAACGTATCTTTAGGTAAAGCAGGTCGCGCTCGTTGGTTGGGTAAACGTCCAGTTTCTCGTGGTGTGGCTATGAACCCTGTCGATCATCCTCTTGGTGGTGGTGAAGGTCGTACTTCTGGCGGTCGTCATCCGGTTACTCCATGGGGTAAACCAACTAAGGGCGGCAGAACACGTACTAACAAAAAGACGGATAAGTTCATTATGAGAACCCGTCATGAAAACAAAAAGAAATAATAGGGAGAAACGCTAATGACACGTTCCGTATGGAAAGGCCCGTTTGTTGATGGCTATCTTCTCAAAAAAGCTGAAAAAGCTAGAGCAACAACACGCAATGAAGTGATTAAAATTTGGTCTCGTCGTTCTACCATGTTGCCACAGTTTGTTGGTTTGACATTTGGTGTGTACAATGGTCACAAGTTTATCCCTGTTTTGGTTACCGAAGATATGGTTGGCCATAAGTTTGGTGAATTTGCTCCAACACGTACATTCTACGGTCATGCCGCAGATAAGAAAGCTAAGAGAGGTTAATTATGGCAAAATCTAATGATGCAAGAAGAGTAGCTGCAAATGAGGCTTTGGCCGTTTGCCATTCTATTCGTACATCTCCAAGAAAGCTTAACCTTGTAGCTCAATCTGTTCGTGGATTGGATGTTGCTAAAGCTGTTGCTGAACTGAGCTTTTCGAAGAAGAGAATTGCTAAAACTGCATTGGCTGTATTACAATCTGCAATCGCTAATGCTGAAAATAATCATCAGTTGAACATTGATAAGCTTTTTGTTAAAGAAGCTTATGTGGGCAAAGGTTTAGTTATGAAACGTATGCACGCCAGAGCACGTGGTAGAGGGGCTAGAATTCATAAGCCATTCTCTAATTTGACAATCGTTGTTGCAGAGCGTGGGGAGTAAG
>JAFTNB010000030.1 GCA_017452115.1 Alphaproteobacteria bacterium | reverse complement strand
GCCTCGCAAATGCGGGGCTTTTTTTATAGGAAAAATCATGAGTGCGGTAAAAAATTTAAGCATACGACTTGCGGCAGTCGGTGGCGATAAGGTTCGCAAAGAATTCAAAAGCCTTGGAGCTGATGGTGAGAGAGCATTTCGGCAGATTACTAATGTTATTACACCGGCCAATGATAATTTAAAGGCTCTAGATGCAACTGCTCGCACTTTTAATGATGTAATTCGTAAAGGAACAGCATTATTTGGTGCATACCTTGGGTTTCAGGGATTAAAAAACACATTTTCAGCTATTTTTAGCACCAATAAATCTTTTGAACAACTGTCAGGATCTCTTAAAACTGTTACTGGTTCTGCCCAAGGTGCTCAACAAGCATTTGCACTAATTGAGAAGTTTGCAATTGATACTCCTTATCAGCTCAATGAAATAGTTGAGGCTTTTATTCGCTTGAAAGCCTTGGGTTTAGATCCGTCTGAAGCGGCTCTTACATCTTATGGTAATACTGCATCTGCTTTTGGTAAGAATATTAAGGATTTTGTTGATGCAGTTGCGGCAGCTACTGTTGGCGAGTTTGAAAGGCTTAAAACCTTTGGTATTAAGGCTCGTGCTGAAAATGAAAAAGTTAGTTTTACCTTTCAAGGTGTAACGACCACTGTTCAGAAAAATGCTACCGAAATTGAAAAATACCTCCGTTCGCTTGGAGATATTAATTTTGCAGGTGCAATGTCCGAGCAAATGAAAACCATGAATGGCGTATTATCCAATATTGAGGATAGCTTTGAAAAAATCTATCGTCAAATTGGTCAAGCCGGATTAAATGAGGCGCTAAAATCTACCTTTACTCGGTTTAATGAGTTGGTTGAAAGTGGTGGAACACTTGCCGATAAAATAGGTAAAACCTTAGCAACTGCTGTAAATTTAGCATCTAACTCATTCTTTTTACTGGCTGAACATGCTGATGTTGCACTAACTTTACTTGCTACAAGATTTGGTTCAACTGCTATATTGGGTGGCATTAAGCTATTAAAAGGTGGAGTTGAGTATTTACAAGCATCTCTTGTTAAATTGTCTTTAACGACTAAGTCGGCCATTACCGGTATAGCTATGATGAGCCAAGTTTCTAAAGTTGCCGCAGTTCAAATGGGAGTACTAGCAACAGCTACCGGATTATTAAAAGGTGCATTGGCTTTAGTTGGTGGACCAGCTGGTTTAGCAGTTCTTACCGGAATTGCCATTTATAAATTGGTAGATAGTCATGATGTGGCAAAAAAAGCAGCAAAAGACCATGCTGAAACGCTAAAAGAACTGCAAAATGAACTAAAAGCAACAACTGAAGAAGCAAGTAAATTTGCCAAAGAGCAAACCAAAGATATGGCTCTAGCTGAATGGGGACTTAAACTCAAAACAGCTGAACAAAATGTTAAAGACCTAAGACGTGAGCTTAAAAACACAGGTGGTTTGTCATTTGCAACACGTTTTACACCTAATGCAATGCTTAAGGATTATGAGATTTATGCCAAAGATTGGGCTGAAATCTTAAAACAATCAAAGATTGACTTAGCTCAATATGAGAAAGAGATTTGGAAGATTGCTGCTGAATATCCTGATTTTCAGCCACAAGCACAGGAAATTCAGAATAAACTCTTATTGCTGAAAGCTGCAGAAAAAGATGCTTGGACAGCAAGGCAAGAGCTTATGTATCTTGAAAATCCTGAACTTCGTCCCAAAATTGAGACCGAAACTGAGGTAAAAACAACTGTTACCCCTGTTTCTAAGGAGCAAGAAGAAATATATAAAAAGAACCTAGAAGACCTTAAGCAAAAACTTTTAGAGCTTAAAACTCCTTATGAACGGGCAATGGCAAAGGCTGATGAGTGGCGAGCCAATGCATTAAATAACCTTGATGCCAGTTCTGCCGATTATGAAAAATATAAGGCGCAGATAAATCAAGTTTATGATGATATGCTTAAAAAAGCTGATGAAACCGCTCTTAATTCTTCAAAATCATTGTCTGATGGTTTTGTTAGAGGGTTTCACGATGTTCAAAAAGAGATGAGTAACTTTGCAAGTCTTGGTGAAAGCGCTGTAAAAAATGCTTTTTCAAATATGGAAGATGCACTTACATCGTTTGTAGTTAATGGAAAAGCGAGCTTTTCTGATTTTGCTAATGCGATATTGAGTGATTTAACCAAGATTGCTATCAGACAATCTATTACTCAACCTTTGATGAACGGGATTAGCAGTTACTTTGGTTTTGCGACAGCTCATAGTGGTGGAATTATTGGTGCTGATAATTTAAGCACTAAATATGCCAGTTTATCTGTTTTTAGTGGTGCACCGAAGTTTCATAGCGGTGGTATTGTTGGCGATGAAGTTCCAATTATTGCTAAACGAGGCGAAGGTGTTTTTACCAAAGAACAGATGAAAGCCCTAGGTGATAATGGTTCTACAGTTAATATCAGTGTAAATGTAATAAATAATGCCTCATCAGACGTCAAAGCCTCTGTTTCCAAGTCTAATCAAGGAAACGGAAAGTTCAGTCTTGATATTATGATTGAGAAAATTGAAAGCTCAATCTCGAAAAATGTCTCTAAAGGAACAGGTTTAGCGCCTGTTTTAGAGCGACGTTATGGTTTAAATCCTGCTTATGGCAGTTATGGTTAAAAGGATAATTTATGACAGCAAGATTTCCAGATTTGTTACCTCTGCCATTGGTTGAGGAATATTCCATTACACCTAATGAGGCAATTATTAGAACTCAAATGGAGGCCGGAACAGCAAGACAGCGCAGACGTTTTGATTCTGTTCCGAGTAAAATTACTGTTAAGTGGTTTATGAATGCTTCGCAGTTTTCACTTTTTGAAGCTTGGTACAAATATCATGCAAAAGAGGGCGCGGAATGGTTTGCTATAAAATTGTTGGGTGGATTGGGTTTAATCGAACAAGAGGCTCGGTTCATTCAACAATTTACAGCCAAACTTCAAAACGGCATTTTATGGGCAATTACATCTGAATTGGAGATACGAGAGCGACCTACCCTATCGGAGGGGGGCTTAAATATCTTACTTTCCAACGATTTTGAAAAATTAACTAAATCTGTAAATCGTCTGCATGAGTATGTCCACATTACCTGTCCGAAACAAATAAAGGATTTTTAATATGGCAAATATGGAAGAAAGGCTACAAGCAGTTGTTTCGCAAGCAGAAACAGATGGCAAAAAATGGCACAATATTGTTCATGGTGATGAAAATACAACAGTTACAACCGAAAATGGTGATGTGCCAACTGTAGCTAAACAACTTAAAGATATTAGAGATACAATTACAGGAGGAGTATCTGATGTAGTGGCTGAGGCTGAAAGTGCTAGAGATACTACACTTATATATAAAAATGATGTTGAACTTATAAAATCAGAGGTTGAACAACTTAAATCTGATACAGAAGAATTAAAAAACACAACAGAGAGTTATAAAAATATGGCTCAAACAACTTTTAATTCTGTATCATCTGCTGTAAATCAAGGTATTAGTGATATTCAAACAGAAACACAAAATCAGCTTTGTATTGTGCAATCAGAAGGAAATACTCAAGTTACCTTAGTCCAAAGTGCAACAGCAGAACAAATTCAGCTTGCTAGTAATCAAGCTGATAGAGCTGAAGTAGCGGCTAATACTGCAATTAATGCGACAGACAATAAAATAAATCTTGATTTATCTAATATGTCTCAAATTGCAATTTCTCAAATTGTGCAATGGCTCTGTCCTGATTGGACCAGAAAACAAACATTATCCTTAAACACTAATGTAACTATAACTGAACGAGGATGGGTTCTAATGAGAAATACAACTTATACATCTAA
Source organism: Alphaproteobacteria bacterium (assembly GCA_017452115.1). Taxonomy (GTDB): domain Bacteria; phylum Pseudomonadota; class Alphaproteobacteria; order RF32; family CAG-239; genus MGBC133411. Next base: position 337 of record JAFTNB010000030.1, on the reverse strand, counting down.
TATAAACGGATATATTAATGGTAATCTCGTTCTTACACAGTGCGGAGCTTATGGGGAATGGCAAGAATGGAACAGTTTATCATTTTTAGTTGATGTTGGCGATGTAGTAAAACTTACAGGTGGTGAACTCGCTTTTATGCCATGTAAAGGAATAAATAATGCCGAATGATACCTTACAACAAGCAATAATTGAGGCTTATGCATCGAATCCTAGCGATACTTGTATTTATCATACCTTAGAAATCAAACATCCGGATTTTATCGATGATGATGGTAAACCAACCACAATTCGTATTGTTCAAGGGTTTCATGGGATAACAGCAACATTAGAAACTGG
>JAFTNB010000029.1 GCA_017452115.1 Alphaproteobacteria bacterium | reverse complement strand
GCAGGAGCTGTAACGACAATAAATCCGAAAGTGGAGGCAACACCTTTACCACCTTTAAATTTGAGCCAAACAGGAAAGTTGTGTCCGAGGATTGCACAAGTACCGGCAATGAGTGATGATAATATACTGATGTCGCTAATAAATCCCAATACAACAATATTTTGTTTTGAGGCAAGATAATAAGCAACAAGAGCCGCAATAGCAGCTTTGGAAGCATCAAGGATTACAGTAAGTAGAGCCAAGCCCCAATGACCGGTACGTAAAACGTTGGTTGCACCGATATTTCCAGAGCCGATTTTGCGGATATCGCCAAGTCCGGCAAGGCGAGTAAGAACCAAACCAAAAGGTATAGAACCTACAAGATAACCTCCTAATGCACAGAGAATGAGAAATGTTGTTGTACCCATTGTCTTAATCCTTTCATAATATTCAGAATATCCCTTGACTGTGCTTATGGCGCAGAGGGATGATTTCAATTTGCGAAATCATTTTTATTTATTTCTAAAGCTTTACTTGCCTTTTGGCAAGTTTAATTTTCTTTTTTATAGTAAAAGTAGAAGAAACTTGGTGACAAAATGATTAAAGCGGTTAATATAAGAAAAAATTGTGCACAAAGGATTATGATGAAACCTATTTATAAAAGAATACTGCTCAAACTCTCCGGTGAGGGGTTAATGGGAGAAAAGAACTTCGGAATGTCTGCTGAGGTGATTAACTCTTTGGCTAAGCAGATTAAAGATGTTTATGATGCAGGCGTTGGGGTTTGTTTGGTGGTGGGCGGCGGTAATATTTTTCGTGGCGCTAAAGAAGCGTCTAAAGGTATGAATCGGACAGTGGCAGATCAAGTTGGGATGATGGCTACGGTGATGAATGCGCTTTATTTGCAAAATGCTTTGGAGCAAATCGGGGCAGAAGTTCGAGTTCTGTCAGGTTTGGAAATGCCAGAAGTTTGTGAGCATTATGTATATCGTCGGGCGTTGCGTCATTTGCAAAAAGGGCGAATCATTATTTTTGCTGCCGGTACCGGTAATCCTTATTTTACAACAGATACAGCGGCGGCTTTGCGTGCTTCTGAAATGCAATGTGATGTAATCTTGAAGTCAACACAGGTTGACGGGGTTTATGATAGTGATCCACGAAAGAATCCAAAAGCAAAGAAATTTGATGAAATTTCTTATGATGAGGTTATAAGTAAGCAGCTTAAAGTTATGGATATGACAGCAGTTGCTTTGGCTCAAGAAAATAATATTCCGGTTGTGGTGTTTTCGCAGTCATCTCCGAAAGCTTTAATGAATGCTGTTACCGGAAAAGGAAAGTTTACGATAATTAAAAATGAGGTTAAATAATGTCTGATTTTAGTTCGATAAAAAGTGATGCAAGTAGTAGAATGGATAAAACTATTGATACTCTTAAAGGTGAATTTTCCGGTTTGCGGGCAGGGCGTGCCCATGCCAGTTTGCTTGATGGGATTATGGTGGAAGCTTATGGAAGTATGACGCCGCTTGCTCAAGTCGGTACAATCAGTGTTCCGGATGCGCGTACTTTGTCTGTAAGTGTGTGGGACAGAGGTATGGCAAAAGCGGTAGAAAAAGCTATTCGCGAATCTGATTTGGGTTTGAATCCGGCATCTGATGGGCAATTAATTCGTATTCCAATTCCGCCGTTGAGTGAAGAGCGCCGTAAAGAACTGGTAAAAGTTTCCGGTAAGTATACCGAAGCTGCAAAAGTTGCAGTACGCAATATTCGGCGTGATGCATTAGATGGTATTAAAAAGCTTAAAAAGGATAATGCAATTTCTGAAGATGATGAAAAACGCTATGAAAATGAAGTGCAAAAGCTGACGGATGAAGCAATCAAAAAAATTGATGAATTGCAGGCTCAAAAAGAAAAAGATATTTTGCAAGTGTAATTAATCTTAATTATTAAAGAGGACTGTTTTGAGTATAGAACCACAAAATCTGCAGCATATTGCCATTATTATGGATGGAAACGGTCGATGGGCAACCAAGAAAGGTTTGCCGCGTTCTTTCGGTCATAAAAAAGGAGCTGAAACAGTACGTGAAATTACTCGTGCCGCGGGTGAAATGGGAGTCAAATATTTGACCTTATATGCTTTTTCTACAGAGAATTGGCAACGCGATCCGGATGAAGTTGATGCATTGATGGATTTGTTGCGCCAATACCTAAAAAGCGAAATGTCTGAGTTGCAGAAAAATGGAGTTAAAATCGTATTTATCGGTGAGCGTGAGATGTTGCCAGCCGATATTGTTGAAGCGATGAAAAAATTAGAAGCAGATACTTTAAATAATGATAAAATGACAATTTGTATTGCTCTTAGCTATGGTTCAAGACAAGAAATTGTATATGCTGCTCGTCGTATTGCTGCTTTAGCTAAAAGAGGAGATATAAGTCCTGAAGATGTCGATATGAAGATGTTTTCGGATATGTTGTATACCAAAGATATTCCGAATCCGGATTTGCTTATCAGAACTAGTGGAGAGCAGCGTTTAAGTAATTATTTGCTTTGGCAATGTGCGTATAGTGAATTTTATTTTTCTAATTCGTTATGGCCTGATTTTAGTCGTAAAGAATTGGAAGAAATTATTGCTAATTATAATCAGCGGGAGAGAAGATATGGAAAAGCGTAAGATGAGCTCTCTAATGTTACGAATTTTATCGTCATTAGTAATGGTTCCTTTGGTGCTGGTGGCAATTTATATGGGAGATCCGTTCTTGAATTTGTTGATGCTGGTAGTCGGTTCAATGTGTTGTTGGGAATGGACAACTATGGTTGAAAATAAAAATCCGGCATTGTATGCAGTTATTTATGCGGTGGCGATGGTTCATTCTTTATTACTGCCGTTGTCTTTGCTGTGGGTGATTATTGTTGTGGCTTGCGCTATTGTAATGGCATATAAGGCTCGTAAAGAGAAACATCCGTTGTTGCTATTGCTTGGTGTGGTGTATATTCCGCTCGGTATGGGAACTTTGATGTGGGTATATGATGCAGTTGGTGCTATTATGACGTTATGGCTTATTTTGGCAGTATGGAGTGTGGATATTGGCGGATATATGTTTGGAAGCCTTATTGGTGGTCCGAAACTTGCTCCTAAAATCAGTCCGAAAAAAACTTGGGCTGGTTTGATTGGCGGGGTGTTATTAGCATCTATTGTTTGTGGTGGTTTTGTATATTTAATGGGAGCTAATAAAAATATACTAATTCTGTTTACTTCTGTTGCTGCTGCTTTGGCGGTAATTGCACAAATCGGAGATTTGTGTGAATCAGCTATTAAACGTTATTTGGGAATTAAAGATTCAAGTAATCTTATTCCCGGACATGGTGGAATTTTTGATAGAATCGACGGGTTGGTTTTTGCAACGCCATTCTTTTATATTTTTTGTATTTTAATGATTTTATAATGAGGGGTAGTTGAAATGAGTTGGTTAGCAGACATTTTTTATTATTTAGTTCCATTCCTTATTTTACTTGGAATTTTGGTTTTTGTTCATGAATTGGGACATTTTATCGTAGCTCGTTTGTGTGGAGTAAAAGTGGAAGAATTTTCTATCGGTTTTGGTAGAGAAATTTGGGGATTTAATGATAAAAAAGGTACTCGTTGGAAAATTGCACTTATTCCTCTTGGCGGTTTTGTAAAAATGTTTGGTGATGGTGATGCCAGCAGTTCAACAGCAGATGAGAAAGCTAAAGAACTTTCTGATGAAGAAAAAAAGCATTCTTTTATATATCAACCTCCATCAAAAAAATTGTTTATTGCGTTGTCTGGACCTTTAGCAAATTATTTATTTGCAATTTTAATCTTTGTTGGTGTGTTCTTTTTTGTCGGACGAGTTCAGTTTCCGGCGATTATAGGAGATGTAATTGAGGGGGGCGCAGCCGCAGAAGCCGGAGTATTGCCTCAAGATAGAATCTTAAAACTTAATGGTATAGAAATCGAAACTTTTGCTGATTTACAACGTGAAGTTGAGATGGTTGTCGGCGGAGTAGCTAATTTGGAAATTGAACGTCAAGGAGAGGTAATAAATTTGCCGGTGAAATTGCGTCCAATAGAAATTGAAGAAAACGGCGAAGAAAAAAAGAAGGTTTTGTTAGGTGTACGTTCAATCACCGTATCTATGTGTGATTATAATGGAATGCCGTTGTGGGAATCTGTTAAAGCAGCTGTTGATGAAACTTGGGTTATGACGACTACGACATTGCGCGGTGTTGGGCAAATGTTAACTGGAAAACGCAGTGGTGAAGATGTCGGTGGTGTTATTCGTATTGCTGAAATGACCGGTGATATTTCTAAACAGCATAGTGTGGTTAGTTTTCTTACTTTTATGGCTTTGTTGTCGATTAATCTTGGTTTGATTAATCTGTTCCCAATACCGGTACTCGATGGCGGACAAGTAGTGATTAGCTTTATAGAAATGATTATTCGGCGTGAACTTAATGAAAAAGTTAAGGAATATATGTTTAGAATCGGTTTGGCTTTGATTTTGGCATTATTACTTTTTGCAACGTGGAATGATTTAGTTCATTTGTTTGACAGATTATTTGTTAAAGACTAAAAATATAAAAAATGAAACTATTAAGGATTTTTACTTATGAAAAAAACAGGTGTGTTAGGATTTGCGGTTTCTTTGATATTTTCTACTAACATTAGTGCTGCTGATTTGTATGTAAAAGGTATTAATATCTCGGGTTTACAACGAGTAGAAAAAGAAACAGTTCTTTCTTATATTGATTTGGAAGATAATGAAAATGTTTCTAGTGAAAGACTTGATGAGGCATTGAAGCAGCTATATGCAACAGGTTTATTTGCTGATGTGGCGTTTGATGTGAATGCTAATAATGTGTTGAATATTAATTTGGTCGAAAATCCGATTGTTAATCAACGTGCGTTTGACGGTAATGATAAAATTAATGATGAAATGTTGGAAGCTGAAGTTCAGTTGGCACCGCGTTCTATTTATTCTCGCTCAAAAGTGCAGGAAGACGTGCAGCGTATTTTGAATGTATATAAAAGAGCTGGCCGTTATGCTGCTGTGGTTGAACCTAAAATTATTCAACGTGATCAAAATCGGGTGGATTTGATTTTTGAAATTGATGAAGGTCCGGAAGCTAAAATCAGTAAGTTAAATTTTATCGGTAATAAGCATTATTCTGATGATGATTTGCAAGGCGAAATTATGAGCAAAGAAAGCCGATGGTTCCGTTTGTTTTCAGCAAAAGAAAATTATGATCCGGAAAAAACAAATTATGACAAGGAGTTGTTGCGCCGTTATTATCTTAAGCATGGTTATGCTGATTTTCGGGTGGTTTCTGCAGTTGCTGAACTTAGTCCGGATAAAAAATCTTTTGTTCTTAATTATGTGTTGGATGAGGGGGAACGTTATAAGATAAATAATATCAGTATCGTTTCCAAACTTGCAGAAATTGATGTAACTCCGATGTATGAAGAAGTTAGTTTTGAAAGCGGAGATTGGTATAATGCTGATGAGGTGGAAAAAACAGTCAGTGCTTTGACTGATGAGTTGGGTAGACGAGGATTTGCATTTATTGAAGTTGAACCTGAACTGGTGAAGAATACCAGAAACGGCGAAATTAATGTGATATTCCATATTCTTGAGGGTGATAGAGTTTTTGTTGATAAAATTAATATTACCGGTAATACTCGTACAGAAGATGAAGTTATTCGCCGTGAATTTAGAATCGATGAGGGGGATGCTTTCAATGCGGCAAAATTGAGAGCATCACGCCGAAATGTAGAGAATCTGGATTATTTCAGTAAAGTTGATATTCAGACTGTTCCTAAAGATAATAACAAAGCCGATATTAATGTAAAAGTTGATGAGAAATCTACCGGATACTTTAATGTGGGAGTGGGATATTCTACCGTTAATGGTGCTTTAGTTCGTGCCGGTGTGGTGGAAAATAATTTCCAAGGCAAAGGTCAGCAGTTGGGAGTAGATGTATCTGTATCTCAACGTGCCAAAGAATATGATTTGAGTTTTACCGAACCATATTTCATGGGACGGCGTTTGAGTGCCGGTGTGGATTTGTTCCGTACGGAAGAAGATTATCAGGATGAAGGTTCTTATGATAGCGAAACAACCGGTGGGCGTTTGCGTTTGGGATGGAATTATACGGATGATTTGTATCAACAATTCCGCTATACTTTACGTCAGGATAAAATTGCTAATGTTGATGATGATTCTTCTATTTATATTAAGCAAGAAGAGGGTTCAGCTACAGATTCTTCAATCGGGCAGACCTTGATTTATGATAAACGTGATAGTGCAATTAATCCCAAAGAAGGTTATTATCTCTCCTTTGGTAATGATGTTGCCGGTTTGGGCGGAGATGAAAAATATGTTCGTGTTGATGCGAAAGCATACAAATATTATACAATGGCTGACTATTATACGCTCAAAATGTTCTTAAATGCCGGCTATATTACCGGTTATGGCGGAAAAGATGTCCGCTTGTCACAGCGTTATTATCTTGGTGGTACAAATATGCGTGGTTTTGAGTATGCAGGTATTGGTGCTCGTGATAAATTTACAGATGATGCTTTAGGCGGAAACTGGATGTTGTATACCGGTTCGGAATTGATGTTCCCAATCGGGCTCGATGAAGTTGGTATTCGTGGACGTACATTTGTTGATGTCGGAATGTTAGGTAAGCCAGATAATATTAATCGTGAGATTGTTGAATATTCTTCTTCTCCGCGTGTGGCAACCGGTGTCGGTTTCCAATGGCAATCACCAATGGGACAAATTGATGTCGATTTTGCCGTTCCGGTTGTTAAAGAAAAATATGACAAGACGGAGGTGTTTAGGCTTAATTTCGGTACTCGCTTATAAAAATTTGTATTTTGGGTTATTAGAGCGATTTTTGCCAGTTTCGAAAAATTCACGTAGGTCTATCTACGCTAAAATTTTTCTCTCTGTTAAAATCACTCTACTAACCTCAAACTCCAAATTTTTGGATGGTGTATAATGGTTTACTAGAGCAATTTTACGGAGGTTCGAAAAATTCATGTAGGTCTGTCTACGCTAAAAATTTTCTCTCTGTTAAAATCACTCTGCTAACCTCAAACTCCAAATTTTGGGATGGTGTATAATGGTTTCTAGAGCAATTTTACGGAGGTTCGAAAAATTCACGTAGGTCTGTCTACACTAGGATTTTTCTCACTCCTAGAAATCACTCTATTAAACTCATTCTTCATCATTTTAGAGAGATATATAAGCGTTTTACTAAAACAATTTTCTGTAAGTATAAAAATGCAGGGGGAAAAATGGTAGATATAAGATTTTATAAAAATAACGGTCCTTTTACTTTGGCTAAAATAGTTGAAGTAACTGGAGCTAAATTACTAGATGAAACCAAATCGCAAATGCAAGTTATGGGTTTAGCATATATGGAAAATGCAACCGATGAAGATTTGTGTTTCTTTTTTGATAAGAAGTCTAAAGCTAAAGCTGTAGATATTAAAGCTAAAGTTTGTATTACAACAAATGAACTTAAAGATTTAGTTCCGGAAAACGTTATTATTTTAATTAGTGATAATCCTAAATTGGCATTTTTTAAGCTTAATCAGGCAATGTATGCAATGCCAGAACCAGAAGCAAAAATTGCCGCCTCTGCTCATATTGCCAAGGATGCCAAAGTTGGTAGAAATTGCTGTATCGGGGAAAATGTGTTGATTGGTAATAATGTAGAGATTGGTGATAATTGTCGAATTGATGCTAATGCGGTGATTGATGATAATTGTATTATCGGAAATAATTGTCACATTGGTGTCGGAGTTCATATTTCTTATTGTGTTATGGGAAATAACTGTAAAATTTTTAGTGGTGCACGTTTAGGGCAAGATGGTTTTGGTTTTATGTTTGAAGCTGGGCAGCATAAGCGTATTCCGCAGCTTGGTCGTCTTGTTATCGGGAATGATGTTGAAATCGGATGTAATGCTTGTGTTGATAGAGGGGCATTGGATGACACTATTATTGGTGATGGTTGCCGTATTGATAATCTGGTGCAAGTAGCGCATAATGATATTATTGGTCGTGGTTGTATTTTGGTTTCGCAAGTAGGAATTGCCGGAAGCACAAAAATTGGAGATTACTCTGTTTTGGGTGGACAAGTCGGGGTGGCAGACCATGTTACAATAGGTAGTCAGGTGCAAATTGGTGCGCAGTCCGGTGTAATGAGCAATATTGCGGATGGTGAAGTTGTAATGGGTTGTCCGACTGTACCGATTAAACAATTTATGAAACAATCTATTTATTTACAGAAAGCTGTAAAAAAGTAGTAATTTAACCTCTAACAAAAGGAAAATAAATGTCTGAAAATAAAGTATATAATGTAGAAGAAATAATGAATATGTTGCCACATCGTTATCCATTTTTGTTGGTAGACAGATTAACGGTTGAAGAACCTGGAGTAAAAGGTGTCGGTCTTAAAAATGTGACTATGAATGAGGAGTTTTTTCAAGGACATTTTCCAAATAATCCGGTAATGCCTGGGGTTTTGCAAATTGAAGCAATGGCACAGACAGCTGGTGCATTGGTAATTGCCGGTATGGATGATTTGGGGGATAAAAAACCCGGAGTGTTCTTTATGTCTGTTGATGGTGTGAAGTTCCGCAAACCGGTGAAACCCGGTGATCAGTTGTTGATGCACGTTGAAAAAATTAAAGACCGCGGTAGAGTTTTTGTTTTCCGTGGTGAAAGCCGTGTAGACGGGAAAGTGGTGTCTGAAGCAGAGTTTACGGCTATGATAGTCATGTAAAAAGTTTGTATAATGTTTCTTTATAGTAATTTTATAAGAAACTAATTTGCAAATTTGATACGTATAAAATAAAAAAAACAATTTGGTCCGATTAAGGAGCAAATTGTTTTTTTTGAAATGCATCAGATTTAATTTTATTTCTGCACAAAAGTAAAATTAAATTGTGATGATGGTCAGTGTTTAGGAATATTACATTCTCTAAACGTTTTACCTAAATTCCACTATGGATGCTATGAAAGATTGACATTAGGTAAAACTCTCCACCTCTATTTTGGTTCCTTTAGTATCTAAATAATTAATTTGTGTTACTACTTATATATAATAAAAATACAAAAGTAAAGAAAAAATTATACCTTTTTTGAGATTTTTGTGTTATACTATACTAAATTTATAAAGCCGATGGAGTTAATTCTATGTTTGATTGGCAGAAAGATAAAAAAGAAAATCTAGAAGTTGAACCAGATAAAATGGTTGAACAACAGCAAAAAGCTGAACAAATGTATGAAAATTTACGTCGTAGCAGCGATGGAGAAAACTTCAAAGTAGAAGAAGAAAAATCGGTTATGGGACAGCGTCGTCG
>JAFTNB010000005.1 GCA_017452115.1 Alphaproteobacteria bacterium | reverse complement strand
GGCAGAATATTAGCATCTCAAAATAAGTTAAAGAAATACATTCCGGCATATGTTGCAAAAAAACAACTTTGTGTATCAACGGATGTTTTTTCAGCAAAATTAGATGATATATTGTTGTTGACAGATGAAAATATTCAAAAAAATTTTTATATAGGACGAGGTGATCCGCAAGGATTTATTAGTCATTGCAAGATATTAAGCTATATTATAAAAAAATCACCTAAAATACTAAAAGCTCCTCTAACTACAACTATAGGCGGATTAAAATTAGGGGTGGAAAAGGAAATTGAAAAAGTTTATGGAAATGAAGAAAAAATAATGCAAATATTGGGAAATGATAAGTATATACGTTGATAATTGTCAGCGTAAAATATCGATTTTTTGTTTAGGGTTATAGTGGATAAATTATGTATGTTGTAAATTAATTATATGGTGATTTTTCCACTATTATTCAAAATTTCCATTGTCGCAGATATATTCGGTTGAAAATCGATTTGTTCTTTATTTGAAATTTTATTGAGCATAACAATTGTCACTTTTAATTTAAGAGTTGAGGTCTTTGTCTGACTGATCATCATTCCGAGGCCAAGAGCAGTTTTTAGTAGTTATTTTAGTATCTAAGTGAAAAAGTATCTAACCATTGAAGTGGAACCCAGTAGAGTTGGACCAGTAGTGTCTTTAGATGTTGTGTCAAACTGGATATTTCAAAGGAGACCATGAACGCTAGGAATAATTCCGAAAAGAATGTGCCTTGTATGTTTTGCATTCCTGCACCGGATAAAAACCTTTGAACATAACAACACTACGAAAACTAACCGCCTTCCGTTGTATGGAAAGGCGGTTTCGCTTTTTAAAAAGCTATATCAAATATTTTTTAAACAAAAAAGGGAAGCACCTAACGGCACTCCCCTTGTTTTTGTTGGTCGGAATGACTGGACTCGAACCAGCGACCTCTTCGTCCCGAACGAAGCGTTCTACCAGGCTGAACTACATTCCGTTATAAACCGCCTGCAAACTAGCATGAAAAAAATATATTTGCAAGCATGAAATTAAAAAATATAATATTTTTAATTGTTCTTCTGAATATTATTTTTTTTGTAATTTTACTTAATATTAATATGAATGTGCTATAACCTAATCAATAGCTATAAAAAATTTCCAAATTTTTCAAAAAAAACTTGAAAAATAAAAACTATTTGCTATATTGAACAAAAATAGCTGTAATTGGCAAAAATTATTTTGGCTAATATAGTTTAACCAAGTTAAGGAAAAAGTTTAAAATGAAAAAATTACTAGTTATAACCGCATCTGTTCTTTTGTCGGCTTGTGCTTGTTTTGAACCAGTTGATGAAGAACCTGTTGTACAAAAAGAACCGGAAGTGCAAGTTGTTGCAGCTGAACCGGTGGAAAATGTACGTGTAGTTCGCCGCCGTGTACGGGTTTATGATGATGGATATACAGCACCTCGCCGTGTTCGTCGCATTTATTATCATGATGCTGCTTCTGGAGGTGAATATCGTCCGGAACCTCGGTCAATGTATCGTCAATCAGAGGCTGCTCCAGAGCAATATTGTGATGATTATGGCAATTCAGAATGTCCGGCAAAAGTTAGGGTAGTTCGTGAACCGGTAGAAGTGGTATATCGTAAGACAAAATATACAACAGTATATGAACCTCGTACATTTAAGGATGTTAGTTATGAACGTGAACCATATGCTGAATCTTCTTGTAATGATTGTATGGATTAATTGATTTTCCTTCCTCCTTGGGCGGTTTATACCGCCCTTTTTTGTATTTGATATATGCACATCAAAGTTAAATAAAATTTGACTTACTCTTACAAAACGGCGTATCCTAACTATAAATGTTAATATCAAGTTTTAAGGATACAATAAAATGAAAATTGCAATTATCGGTACCGGATATGTTGGGCTGCCTACGGGGGTGGGACTTGCTGAACTTGGTAATGATGTCGTGTGTATTGATAAAAATATTGATAAGATAAAGTTGTTACAATCAGGAAAAGTGACATTATATGAAGATGGTTTGGAAGAATTATTTGTAAAAAATATTCAGCAAGGTCGGCTAAATTTTACTTCTTCTATGCAGGAAGGTGTATCAAGAGCGGATGTAGTGATTATTGCGGTGGGGACTCCTCCGCATTCGGTTACTAAAGAAGCTGATATGCAATATATTCACGCGGCGGCAGAAGAGTTAGCTTTATATCTTGACGGATATACTGTTGTTGCTACCAAATCTACAGTTCCTGTCGGTACCGGTGATGTGGTAGAAAGTATAATTCGTAAAAATAATCCGGCGGCAGATTTTGATGTTATTTCTTTGCCAGAGTTTTTGCGTGAGGGATTTGCTGTATATGACTTTTTTAATCCGGATAGAATTGTGGTGGGGGCAAATACCGAAAAAGCACGAGATATTATTAAAGAGTTATATAAACCGTTTGAAGGCAAAACAAATATATTGTTTGTAAATCGGCGTTCTTCGGAAACAATTAAATATGCTTCTAATGCGTTTTTGGCAATTAAAATTCATTATATTAATGAAATGGCAAATTTTTGTGAAAAAAGCGGTGCGGATATTCGTGAAGTTGCACAAGGTATGGGGCTTGATACCCGTATCGGAAATCGTTTTCTTAATCCGGGGCCTGGGTATGGAGGAAGTTGTTTTCCTAAAGATACTATGGCTATGGCGTATATGGCACAGCAAAATGGGGTGGATATGACTCTGATAAATGCGGCAATAACCGGAAATGCTAAACGTAAAAAACAAATGGCACAAAGAGTGTTGGATGCAGTTAAAGATATTTCAAATCCGAAAATTGCCGTACTAGGTTTGGCGTTTAAGGATGGAACGGATGATTGTCGTGAAAGTCCGGCAATGGAAATTGTTGATGCTCTATTAGAAAATAATGCAGATATTACTGCTTATGATCCGCAAGCAATGAAGAATGCAAAGTTGTTGGTGGGGGATAAGATAAAATATGCCGATGATATGTATGAAGCAGTTAAAGAAGCTGATGTTGTGGCAATTCTTACAGAATGGAAAGATTTTAAGAATTTCGATTTTGTGAAAGCATCTGCTTTGATGAAACATAAGAATATTGTTGATTGTCGAAATCTTTTGTGTCCGGAAACGGCAAAGAATAATGGTTTTAAATATCAAGGCATTGGTAAATAAAACAGATTTTGGTAAGGGGAGTGCTGGATATATCGGTTCTCATACTGTTAATATCTGCTTGATAATGATTATGACGTTGTGGTTGCGGATAATCAAAAAGCAAAACAAACGCCGGTTGTAGTCCGGCGTTTGTTTCGTGAAGAAGAATTTTAAAGGTCGATTGCAAACCAAACTTGCCAACTTATAGCATCTTTCATGTTATCATCGGAAGCTAATACTCCATAAGTTCTGCTTTCCACAATTTGTCGGAAGCCGAGAGTTTTTAGTTGTCTATTCAAAGCATGAAAACAATCTCTTATAACATAGCAATCTGCGGTACATAATATGCGCCAATTTCCGGCTCCTTGTACTTTAGGAAGGGTTTGAGCATATTGTTGAGCTTTATTATGGTTACTATGATCAGGACAATTATGTTTTCTGCAATACAAACCAAATTTGCGTCCTCTGCCATTTAAAATAATTGCAACTGGTTCTTGGCCGC
>JAFTNB010000004.1 GCA_017452115.1 Alphaproteobacteria bacterium | reverse complement strand
TGGTGGAAAATATAAGAGTTGTACTTGTGCGGCAGGATATTATTGGAATGGTAGTGCATGCGTATCTTGCGGAAGCTCTTATGCATATGCATGTACAGTAAGCGGAAACATTACGGGCGGAAGCGGTACGGCTTGCGGAAGCAGATATACGGCATGTACATGTAAATCGCCATTTACATGGAGCAGCGGCAGCTGCGTATGTCCAAGTACATATAAATACGCGTGTACGGGAACCGGCTACAGCTCGGGAAGCGGCACGGCTTGTAATAGCAAATATACTGCTTGTACTTGTGCTAGCGGGTATGAGTGGGACGGAAGTGCTTGCGTGAGTAGTTGTACCCCTTATGAATCAGAAACGGATTGTTGTGTTGGTACTGAAAGTTGTTCTGATGGATGTGGGGGAACAAGAAAGTGTTGTATTTATTCTGAAACAAAATATACTACAGTTGGTTGTAGCTGTGTTACTAGAGCAACTACATCTGGGACAATGTATGAAATTTATTGGGATAAAACGTATGTAAGAACTTATTATGACTGTAGAACAAAAGAAGGCTCTACTGGTAGTTATTTAAGTGGTAGCCATTCAACTTTGGAGGAATGTGAAAGTAGCCTTGCATCTGGATGGTATCAATGTAGGGTAGGTTATACGTATTAACTTTTCCTATATTATTATGTAATTTTCTTTCTCTGATGAAACGGTAAGGTTGCTCTGTGGTCATCTAGTACAGAAACTGCAAGTAAAATACTCAGTCATGTAGGTCTATCTACACTCCTTCGTATTTTCTCTGGTTTCTTACTATATGCCCCACATATCAACCTTCTTAATGAAAAGGGTTTGAGGATGGCGTTCGCGTTCTCAAATCCTTTTTTTCTTATAAACTTAATAGATGAAATATTAAATTTTTTGTTAATGAGTGTACGAAAAAATCGATACCAGTTATCGAAATTTAGGTTATTGTAAAAATAAAAAAAATTTTTTAGACTTTATTTTGTTAATGGAAATGGTCATGTGGCCCAATAAGAATAAATAAAAAGAACTAAAAATAGAACAAAAACTTTTGGAAGGACAACTCAAATGTTATATGGAAATGTAAAATGGTATAATACACAAAAAGGTTATGGTTTTATCGTACCGGATAATTCAGATAAGGATATTTTTGTACATGCTTGCCAACTCGAAAAAATTGGCTTGAATATCATTACAACCGGACAACGTATTGCTTACGAACCTTATAATGACAGAGGTCGTATTGCTGCCGGAAATTTGCATATTCTTTAATTATCATCATAATAATACTCTTATCACTCCTTGATAAAAAAACAAGCTACTTATCCCCTAAGTAGCTTGTTTTATAACTAAAGTATAGGTTGTTATACATATACTTAGGTATTATTTCAGAATAGAACTTTTGAACAGGAGGTGTTATGGCAGAAAACGAACTTAATATTTTGACTCTGTTGGGTGACACAATGAGAAAAAAAATCATTACGGCTCGTTGTAAATCAAAAGTATCTGTTGCCGAATTAGCCGGACGTTGTGGTTGGAGTGAAGATGTATTATTACAAATGGAACAAGGAAAACAAGAAATCACACCTGAAGCATTTGCAAAAATACTGGATGCCATAAAATATTTTCAGGATTAAATATGACATTAATCAGGGAGTTATGCTCCCTGTTTTTTATCTTTTTGATATATTGATATTTTTACAAAATGTATTATCTCGATTAGCGGAAAATATTTTGGGGAGTTAATACAATGAATGAAGCTATGCGTAATTTGGCGGTTTTACTATGGGCGGTTTGTGCTATAAATAATACATCACATGCCAGTAGTAATTTGGTTATCAGAGAAGAAACTCTCCCTTCTGTACCTACGGTAATTATTGGTGAAGCTGTTACTCCATCTGGAAAAAAGCATGAAGTAATTGTTGAACAGCCGGAAAATGCTCCCAATCCTTTAGGTAATCCGATTGTTGATGAAGAAAATAATAATGAAAATTCATCAATACAGGTTACTCCTCCAATTGGTGCTCCTAAAGCAGTAAATGTAATTAACCAATCTTCACAAAGTGGAGAATTACAACCAGATGAAGTCGCATTACCACAACCAAGTACTAAAATCGAAAATGAATTATATCAATCAGGAAAAGATATTGTTGATGTTCAGGCGTATCCGATTGAAGATGTAAAAGAAATTACTCAACCTAATATTGAGCCAACAGTTGTTTCTGATTAAATTTTTTCGTAATCTAAAAATACCGGTTTACGTCCTTCCCGGATAGCTTTGCGTTGATACTTAGTTTCAACCCAATCTTGGGGTTCATGTTTCCAATCATTGCCACAAGTTGCCGTCCAGCGAAAATGTTCATGATTATGCAGTTGGCGTAATGTCCAGCCTTTATATACTTTATGGTCAGTAGCAACACGCAATATACCGCCTTTTTTTAGTATTCGAGCAATTTCTTTTAAATTATCCGGATTAATAAAACGTCTGAAAGCATGGCGTTTTTTAGGCCAAGGATCCGGAAACAAAACAAACACTTTATCTAAAAAATTATCTGGAATACGTGAAAATAAAATGCGCATATCATCATCAAAAATGCGAATATTATCTTTTCTACCCTCCGTTAACTTAAATGTATCGGGAAGATTGCTGCCTTCTTTTATTCCTGTAATAATACTTAATAAATTAGCTACACCATTTTTAAAAACTTCTGCTCCAATGAACCCAATATGCGGCTGATTTTTGGCTTGTCCGGCCAGATGTTCTCCATTTCCGAAACCTATTTCAAGGTAAACTTTCTCAACAGGTTCTCCAAACATTGTTTGGACATCAAATTTAGTATTTTCAGTAATACGAAGTTGAGGTAAAAATGCATCAAGTAAAGAGGTTTTCGCTTTGCGAATTTTACGCCCTTGACGGCGACCATAGAATTTTGGTGTTGTGTTGGTTGATATATTTAAAAACATTTTTTTAAATCCTCTATTAAATCAAGTTTTTCCCATGAAAATTCACCATTGGCTCGTGCTTTACGGCCAAAATGTCCATATGATGAAGTAGAAGTATAAATTGGTTTTTCCAGTTTTAAGTGATTAATAATTCCTCTGGGAGTGAGGTCTACCATTTCTCTGATATTGTTAAGCAGGCGGCTTTCATCGACTTTGCATGTTCCCTTGCAATCT
The DNA here is from genome assembly GCA_017452115.1 of Alphaproteobacteria bacterium. Taxonomy (GTDB): domain Bacteria; phylum Pseudomonadota; class Alphaproteobacteria; order RF32; family CAG-239; genus MGBC133411. The sequence goes on along the minus strand of JAFTNB010000004.1, from coordinate 2,321 downwards.
ATGTACAAAGATAAAGGTTCTCGTCGACCAATAGCATATGATATTTGCAACAAACATTCTTTAGCTAAGCCGGATGCAACGATATTTTTGGCTAAATAACGCATCATATAGGCGGCAGAACGATCTACTTTTGTTGCATCTTTACCAGAGAAAGCACCTCCGCCATGAGGGGCATAACCACCATAAGTATCGGCAATAATTTTGCGTCCGGTAAGTCCGGTATCTCCGTCAGGTCCGCCAATTATAAAATTGCCGGCCGGATTGGTTAAAATATTTTGCGGAGCCGGAATAAATTCTTCGGGGAGAGAAGCTCTTAATTGGTCTAAGATGATTTCGCGAACATCTTCTGTATTAAGTCTTTTTTGATGTTGGCTTGAAACTAAAATTACGGCTGTTTTAACGGCATTCCCTTTGTCATATACTAGTGTTACTTGTGATTTAGCATCAGGTTCAAAACCGATAATGCGATGTTCTTTACGAGCAATACTTATATCTTGCAGTATTTTATTGGCAAAATAAATGGCTAAGGGCATGTAATTTGTATCATAGCAAGATTCTTTTTTGGCATATCCAAACATTATACCCTGATCACCGGCTCCGCCGCCGCTAATGCCCGCTGCAATATCGGTAGATTGACGATGAATATAATTTTCGATTTGTATGTTTCTCCAATTAAAACCGTCTTGTTCGTAACCTATTTCTTTGACCGTATTTTTTACACAATCAATAATTTCGTCATTATTTGGCAGTTCTCTTGCCGATGTTTCACCGGATATAATCACACGGTTAGTCGTAGCAAGGGTTTCAATTGCTGTTTTAGCTTTATTGTCAAGTTTTAAATGCAAATCTAAAAGAGCATCGGAAATACGATCGCATACCTTATCAGGATGTCCTTCGGATACTTGTTCACTGGTAAAAAGATAAGTCATTTTTGCGCCTCATAATAAAACTTTCTGTGTGCAGAATAGAAAAAAAGCCGGTAAATTACCAGCTTTTTTTTAGTTTATAGTATCTTTTTAATCTATTCTTCAAATTCACCACCATTATAAGCGGTTTTAGACATTGCAATAATTAAATCATAAAGATGTTTGGCTGCTTTACGATTAGGTATTTTATAATATGCACGTACCAATTCTATTGTTTCTTGCCTTTTCATCGGATCACTATCAAAAAATTCTTTATCTTCGGCAAAACTGGTAATTTTGTTGGCAGGTAAACTAAAAGTTCTGGGACTTTGGCTGGCTACTTCTTTATCCATGTCTTCATAGAAAAAACCAATCGGAACATCTAATACATTTCCAATGTCCCAAAGTCGACTGGCGCCAACACGATTCATGCCGCGTTCATACTTTTGTACTTGCTGGAAAGTTAATCCTAATAATGTTGCCATCCTTTCTTGACTCATTCCTAAAAGGGTTCGTCTTAAGCGAATGCGATTGCCAACATGGACATCAATAGGATTAGGTTGTCCATTAGGGGTTCGCCCACGACTGGCTTTTTTTGATCTCTCTACAATCATAACATATTCCTTTATAATGATATAATAATACTATTCATATGATTTTAGAACGAAATCGTCAACAAATATTTTACATAATATGTTATATCTTTAGATTTATTTTTTGGGGTTAAGAAATAAGGAATAATAAGTTGAAACAGAAAAACAAATAGCAATAATCAATAACAAAATCATCATGCTTAAAGGAATAATATTACCGTAGGTTCCATAAGGTGTCGCAATAGATAATTTTTGTGGAAGTTGTACATCAAGAATACCAATATGGTTAAGAGGCATAAACGCAATAATTTGTCCCAGTGGGTTGATAACGGCGCTGATGCCATTATTGGCTACACGAACGGTAGTTAGTCCTTCTTCTACGGCACGCATAATTGTACTTACTAAATGCTGATGAGGGCCGGCAGAATCACCATACCAACCATCGTTTGTAAGATTTATAATCCATTGAGGGCGATTATTTTTATCAACAATTTGTGCCGGAAAAATTATTTCGTAGCAAATTAATGTGCCAAAAGGTGGAATATCAGCAATTTTTAAACTATGAGGACCTAAACCGGCTTGAAAGTTAGTAATGGTATTGGTAATAGGTTTTATCCAATTGGGAAAGTATTGGCTTAATGGAATATATTCACCAAAAGGAACTAAATGTGATTTATCATATTGAGTAACAATATCTCCTTGTTTATTAAAAGCGAGCATCGAATTAAAAGGAATTGGGCGACCGGAGGGCGAAAGTTGAATCCTTACAGCTCCGGTTATAAGGTATCCTTGTTGAGGAATGGCGGCGAGAAGTTGTTGTTTA
>JAFTNB010000003.1 GCA_017452115.1 Alphaproteobacteria bacterium | reverse complement strand
GTTGCTTATTTTTCAAAGTCTGATTTAGCATATTTACATAATTAGCATAAGTAGGAACTCTCATAACACCCCCTCCTTACTAAACAATATCTAATAACATGTCTAAAATTTCTTTAGACGCTGTAAAAGCTTGAGCACAAGCAGCATAGGTTTGTTGATATATAACCATTTGAGCCAATTCTTCATCTAAATCTACACCGCTTACTTCTGCTTCTTTTAACGATATGGAGTTAGTTAAACTTTGTTGATATTCCAGCTCTGACAAAGAGTTGGCGGTTGCCGTCGCAATATTTCCAACGAAAGTTGAAGCATAATTAGCCAAAGTTGTTTCTGTTTGACCTATAGTTACGGATTGAGCAAAATTTTGGGCTTTTGAAAAAACTTTTGCCATAGCATTTGCAATATCATTAGCTGCTTGATTAAGTTCATAACGTCCGGTATTAGTATTAAAAATTGGTGAACCATTAGCTATACGTTCTGGAGAAACGGTAATATCTTCACGTACAGCGAGAGTAGTAGACACACCGACATTAGACGGCTGCATACCTAAAGTGTTAAGCACTCCGGTTGGCGGTGTGGTCAGTTCGGTAAGTTCAAGCTGAACCCCCATGGTATCCTCAATTCGTAATACATATCCGTTACCATTAGGTACTAATGAAGCTCTAATATTTTGATTTAATACCTCATCACTGTTAATTTTATTAACAATATCTCGCAAACTGTCATTGGTGCTGATTTCAATTTGAGCAAAATCTATTCCGCGTTCACTATCGGAAAAACTAATTGTCGCATTGGTACGCAAACCAAGATTTGCATTGAGAGCTAATACTTTAGAATCATAAATGTATTCGTTACCATCACTGACAAAGAAATCATTTAAGCCAAAGAAACTGGAAAATCCTTCAAATTCTCTATCATAACCATTAGTGCCGTCAGCATCAAAACTAATTTTAGCGTCTTGTTGTATTGCTCCGGCATTAGAGTTAACCCCATCAATAATTCCGATGGAATAGTTACTGTTTTGAGTGTTAATATTGATTTTTCCTTTGTCGTCAAAAGCAACAGTTGCTTCAGACATATTAGGCGCATCAACTGAACGCAACCAATTTTGCAGTTCTGTAGCCATTTCATTTAGGGTGCCTTCCGAAAAACCAATATCTCCTTTTAATGTTGTTGTAGATACTTGTTCACCATTTTTATCAAATATTACAAACCGTACATCGCCTTCTTCAATTTTAATTGACTGAATATTCGGATTCAAAAACGCACGAGTACCGGAAAGTTCTGATGGTGTATTAGGATAAGCAGTACCTTGATTATGTACTTGGTTAATGCTGTCTTTCAATACACTGGCTAATTCATCTAATTGACCTTGTAGAGATGGTAATGTCACATCGCGAATTTGTATTAAGCCTTTAATTTCCCCATCACGAATAGTATTGGTTATATCTTTTCCGTCTACATAAATTCCGGCAATTGAACCGGCAGCATAAGATGTGGTTGCATTTGCTTGAGCTATAGCTGAATGTGAAAGTTTATGCGGATCCCTGTCTAGTAAGGTTGTTCCGCTTTTAGTTTGAATAACTATTTCGCCATTTTCCCGTTTAAAGTAAGAAATATCAATATATCCGCTCAATTCACGTAATGCTGCATCTCTTTGGTCTTCAAGGTCGGGAACGCCCTCATAGCCAAGCACAGAATATTTTACAATACTATCATTTAATTCCGCAAGTGTATCCAAAGTAGAATTAATTTTTCCTACTACATCTTTAATTTGAATATCTGCATCACCGCGCAGTTTTTGAATCTCAGTAGAAATTGAATTTAGTCTGGAAGTTAGACTTTGTGCCGAATTTAGTAAAGAATAACGTCCTGCTGCCGAGGTTACATCTACTGCAAAAGTATCAAAATCAGTTTGTAAATCAGCAACATTAGCCGCAATGGAATTATTACCTTCAGGAGTGCCAAGCAAAACTTCTGTCTTCGATAAATATTCATTTTGTGCACTAATATTTGTTGTTAAGCTGTTAGAGCTCAAATAGCTGCGTAACAAACCGGTATTAATATTGCGTTTTACATCTGCTAACTGTACTCCCATATGATAACCAGCCATTACAACATTATTTTGTTGTGCTGTTTTTCTGGTATATCCTTCCGTATCTACATTAGCTACATTGCGTCCAATAATATCAAGCTGATTTTGTGCAACTTTCATACCATTAAGCGATGTCTGAATACTGGATAGTAATGCCATGGTTCCAACTCCTATAAAGTTCTATTTATGGTTAGAGCGTTACTGTTATTATCCAAAGGAGAATACTTTCCTTTGCTTCCGTAAGACGTTGCATTTGCGTTATTTGTTACTTTTGCAATGCTGACAATTGAATCCATCACAATTTTATTGGCCTGCATTTTTGTTTTAAGTAACATATCATTTTGATGAATAAGCTTATCTAATTTTTGAGAAATATTTCGCAAATATTCTTTTTCTTCTAAGGAAATCTCACTAAGCTTTTCTTGATTTTGAATAAAATATGCGACCATATTACGATAAACCGTAACAGTTTTGCTTTTTTGTTCATATAGACGGCTTACGACTTCAAGATTAGATGTTTCCAAGGCTTCATTTTCAATAGTAAGCAATTCTGAAAAACTCTGAACAACATCTTTGAAGTCATTGAGTTTAGAAGCTAAAATATCTTGTACTTCGTTTTCCATAATTTCCTCCTAGCCTTTATTTTCGGCCATTTCTTGCATTTGCAAAATTGAACGCATTACTTCATCTTTAACCCCGATGCCGCCGGTTTGAGCCATTACCTTGCCATATTCATTAAAGAGAATAGAACGGTAGATTTTCTCTGCATGTCCTCCGCCAAACATCCCGTCTGTAGATACCCCTTCGAACATTGTTTCCATAGTTTTAGTTATGAAAAATGCTTCAAAATCTTCTGCCGCTTGGGCAATTTTTTCCTCATTAACAGATTTTTTATTTTTAGCAGCATTATCTAATACGGAAGTTTTATTAAAAG
>JAFTNB010000028.1 GCA_017452115.1 Alphaproteobacteria bacterium | reverse complement strand
AGTCCAAGAAAGGATCTTTCCCCTTATAAACCTCCCATTTCTGCTTGGGCGGAAAACGCCGGTGCCATGGATATTTTTGTAAATTCGCATCAAGTTCAAGCTTATATTCATGCTCTCCCTCATAATTCCATGTATGTTCACGTTTTTGATAAAATGCCATTGGCCAAGGTTCCCCATTTTGCCAATTTTCCATTAAATCATACACCAACATAGGAAAATAATTTTCATATCCCTTCACCGATTTTACATACTGCTCCGGATTAATTTCTTTCACTTTGTGAAGTAATTGACAATATTGTACTCCTCGATGATAAAATTGCCTAGCCCAAGTCATCCGTCCAAAACATTGTCCAACATGAGCATCAGGATAAATACTCCATACTGGTCTTTCGCCCCCACTAGCACAATCCATCGAAGTATAAAAATCACCGATTTCAAAAATTAGTGATTGCTCTTTAACTATCCTCATAACTTCACCATAAGACAAATGAGAATAATGTTTTAGCAAGTACTCTTCTGACATCTTTTCTCTTTGACTTAAATCCCAAATTTTGCCCCCGATACAAGCTTTCTCAATTTTTCGCAACAAATATGCATTTGCCCAAAAATTGAAATGAGTGTAGATTTTACTTCCACATGCATTAGAATACAAATACAAAACATTGCCTAATTTATATCCAACAATAAAATTACGAATTCGGGCTTCGAGCCAAAGATAAACTTCCAAATTAGCAGCTTTCAACAAAGGTAACCATGGATGTTTGGGCAACAAAGAGCAACATTCTCATACCGAGAATCAATAACCCAAACAGGTCCGCCGGTAGGTCCGCTCCCCCAAGTACTGTTAGAAATCACAGCATCAAAAATTTCCCATCCTTCGGGATAATTTTCATTCCACTTAATTTTTTCCATAAAAATTGAATTTAATTATATTACACAATATATTTTTTTAGGAAATTTATACTTATTTAGCAATATTGTCAAATTTTAAATCGTTTCCGCATAAAAGATACTATACAACTGTGCCATCACTACATTAAAAAACAACGCAAACGGAATCATCAACAAATCACAAACCAACTTTGCTACTGAGAAATTTTCTCCAATATGATATAACACCATTACTGGCAATAACAAAACAACGCCCAAGAAAACAAATAACGTATAATTACCTTTACTCTTTTTCCAAGCTAATCGCAAAGAACCGCGTCGCCCCATTACTGCAGCCACCCATGCTAAAAAAGGACGAAACAACATAAAAGGAGAGATAAATAAAAGGATACCGCTAATTGCTACATCGACCAAAGGAATATCATGCATATATACTTGCAAAAATTCCAAATATCCATCAGCATATTGCAAAGAATACGAATATTCTTCAAAATATGGCACCCCTAATAATAAAGGAACAAAAGGCAACATCGACAACAGCCATAAAAATGCAACCGCAATAAAAATAACTTTAATCGATGGCACCAAAGAAACTAACAACGGTTGAGAGTTAAAATAAGGAATTTTACCAAAATAAAAACGAAAGAATATACTTTCTAATACATAAAAAGAAACCAATACAGGCCAAAATCCCCAACTTGCCACCCCACCGAAACCTGCCGCAAACAATGCAATAATTAGTGAACAACACATAAAAACACACATTGGTTTTTTATTTTTACCAATATATTCCCTTGCCTGCCTTAATATTTGTAGGGCTGATAGCTGATTGTACTCTTCCTTTGCTGTTAAATCCTGCATGTTATACTCATTCATAAAACAAACTTCTTCCTAAATAATTCGTTTTAACCCAAATGTCAAATATTCTTATTAAAAAAAGGGTGATAGATTATATCACCCTCATAAACAATAATTACACAACTTAAGCAGAATGACGTGTCATCAAACCTTCAGAAATTTGTAAATTTGTCATAATCATGCTATCTAAAACTTTATTATTCACATTATCAATATCTTGTCCTAACTCTATTGTTTTAGCAGATACATAATCAGCCAACTTAATCAGATTAGACTTTGTTTCTTCCGGTAATTTTGTTTCTGCAGAACCTGCCAATGTCTTAATATACACCCAAAGCTGCAAATTATTTTCCAATGCCGACACTAATTCCTTCGTATCATTACTTTCTCTTGCAGTTGAAATATCTATTGCGCATTTTAACAAAGAAAATGCTTCTTCTCGCGCTAAAGTATTTTTTACCGCCTCAAGCAGCCCCTCAGAAATCTGCATATTAATATTTACCAAACAATCATAATCTGTTTTAGACATATTAATCCCTTTAGAAAGAATTACTCTTTCTACAAACTTAGAAAGCTTCATCAAATTTTCTTTAATATCACAAGAAAGCAAATTTTTAGCATCTTTCAAAGAAGTTTCAATTTCCACCCAAAGCTTAAGATTATTATCTAAAGCCAACAATTTTTCATTTTCATCTTCACTGGTTGAAGCCTTTGATAAGGCTAATGCACATTTAAGAAAAATTTCAGCTTCATTTTCTGCTTGTTTAATTATATTAATATTTTCTTGTTTCATATTGTTCCTCTCTTTTCATAATCAGAAAACTGAAATAAATACTATTATCATAATATAATTTTGACCTCATAAAAAAACAATCTATCCACAATAAATAAAAAAAGCCTGCTTTTCTTGGGGAGAAAAAAGCAGGCAGATGAAAAGCCTTCTGGCAAACTTAACCTCAATTCTTGAGATCGGCTATTTGAAGAAAAAAATTGGGGAGATTTTTCTATCACAGCCAACACAATAATAAGGGAAACCTGTCTAAAAAGGCATTAAAATATCAATCACTTGACGTCCATATCGTGGTTGTTGAACATCAGATACGACACCCTTACCACCATATGTTACTCTAAGCTCAGCAATTTTGCTGGATTCAATTGAGTTATCAGATTGAATATCCGCTCTACGAATAACACCGCGAACCGTCATTTGTCGAAGTTCATAATTAACTCTAATTTCTTGGGTACCTTCAATTACCAAATTCCCATTAGGCAAAACCTGCGTAACTATAGCAGCCATTGTCATATTTATTTTTTCTTTACGATCAACCTTTCCGTCACCGGAAATTTCTCTATTTGATGTTATATCTAACAAATTAGATGGTACCACAGCATCTGGCAAATAGTCCTTAAAATTACCTTCATACCCCAGCAAAGATCCTACCCCGACTGAGTCCTTATTATCATCCCGATTCTGTTCCACTTCGCTTTCAATCAAGGCTGTATCTTGGGCCGAAACCTTAACCGTAATAATATCACCTACTTTTTGTGCTCTCTGATCCTTAAAAAAGCCGCTAGAACCGGGTTTCCATAAAGAATTTGCACCAGCCTTTTCATCCATTTTTTGCGGCATTGGCAAAGATACCGGCTGGTATCCGGCAACTTCTACCGGATTTTCAATAGGAGTTAATTCCGGATGTTTACCGACATTTTTTAACCTGTCCCAAGTACCACAACCAGATAAAGTTGTCGCCATCAACAGAGATATTCCTAAAACTTTCAAATTATTCATTTTGCCACCTCAGTATCACTAACTTCAACTACTACAGTATTTGTATCAACCACCTCTGCAAAAATTACTCTTTTACTATTTACATTACGAACTTCAATCTTATCCCCTTTTCCACCATCTTCTAAAGCTTCTACTTTTGCAGATATTAGCATTTTTGGAGTACGGTAAATTGAACGTATAATATCACCTTTCTTAATTAGCATTACTTTACCGATATCATTTTCATTAATCAGCTTTCCTTCACGCAAACTACGTTTAGCTTCACTACCGATTAAAGCGGATGAATCAGTAACATTTTGCGGTTTAATTCGATTCATTCGCACTTTAACATTTTTAAGCAAATCAGATTTAATTACTTCACCTTTACTAATATTTTTTGCCGGTACCGGAACTTCTGCCATAACATAATACTTTCCTTGTAAAGATGTTGTTGCTGTAGACTTTCCATCGGCAAAAATTTCCGCATTAGCTTCAAACTTATTTTCTAAAGCATCAAACTTTGCTGAAGATATCATAATTTTAAGCTGTTGAACATCATCAAATGCAAATGCAGTCTGTCCACCAAAAAATTCCAGTTCAATTTCATCATCCCCTACTTGTTCAACAAATTCCTTCTCAAGAGCAACAACAAAATCACTTTCTTGCAAATACTTTGTCTGTGCGCTTGCCGAACAAGTCCATAAACAAACAGAAATTAACCAGAATCCCCACATCTTCATTATATTAATTCCTTTATTTCAATTGATTAATAGTATTCAACATCTGATCAGAAGTAGAAATGATTTTAGAATTCATTTCATAAGCACGCTGTGCTGAAACAAGTTCAGTAATTTCTGCAACCGGATTCACATTAGATGTTTCCAAATATCCTTGTAAAACAGAACCAAATCCTTCAGTATCCGGATTATCCAAAATCGGAGCACCGGAAGCTTCAGTTTCTAATAGCAAATTATTTCCCATTGCTTCCAAACCGGCTTCATTAGGAAAAGCAGCCAACTCTAATTGTCCGACATTAATTTCTTCTGTTTCACCATCTTGCTTAACCCAAACCTCACCGGAACTATTTACATAAATCTCAATTGCATCATCAGGAATAGTAATTTCAGGCTGAACTGTATACCCATCATGAGTAACAATAACACCTTCACCATTACGCTGGAATGCTCCGTCACGAGTATAAGCAATGCCTTTACCTTCCGGTAATTCAACCTGAAAATATCCTCTGCCGCGCAATGCCAAATCCAAAGTATTACCGGTATTTGTCAACCCACCGCCTTCAGTAATCCGATAAACTGCAGCTGTTCTAACTCCTAGACCGAGCTGAATACCAGATGGTACAACCGTTTGCGAAGAAGTAGAAATTGCCCCCGGACGAATAACATTCTGATACAACAAATCCGTAAATTCTGCTCTGCGTTTGCTATATGCTGTTGTATTCATATTCGCAATATTATTAGAAATTACATCAACATTAGTCTGTTGAGCCAGCATTCCGGTTGCGCCAATATGTAAAGATCTCATTGTATTTCCCCTTATCAACTATGCTAATTGTGCATAAGTACTAATTGTATTAGATAAACGCTCATGTTCCTCATCAATCATCTGTTGAACATATTCATAAGAGCGTTGAAGTTT
>JAFTNB010000027.1 GCA_017452115.1 Alphaproteobacteria bacterium | reverse complement strand
TTTATTGTAGCTAATACAGATGCTCAAGCCTTAGCTCATTCTTCTGCAAGCAGAAAAATTCAACTTGGTTTGGAAACTACTCAAGGTTTGGGTGCCGGTGCACGTCCGGAAGTTGGTAAGTTAGCTGCTGAAGAAGCTCGTGAAGAGATTGAAAAAGAAATTGAAGGCGCTAATATGGTGTTTATTACTGCCGGAATGGGTGGTGGTACCGGTAGTGGGGCAGCTCCGGTTGTTGCTCGGTTAGCTAAACAAAAAGGAATTTTGACAGTAGGTGTAGTAACTAAACCTTTTCAATTTGAAGGTAAAAAAAGAATGGAAACTGCTGAAAATGCAGTAGAAGATTTTACTCGTGAAGTGGATAGTATAATCATTATTCCAAACCAGAATTTATTTAGAATCGCGGATAAGAAAACAACCCTCGCAGATGCTTTTGTTATGGCTGATAATGTACTTTATGCAGGTGTTCGCTCAATTACCGATTTGATGATGATGCCGGTGGTGATTAATTTGGATTTTGCCGATATTAAATCAATTATGGAAGATAAAGGTAAGGCAATTATGGGAACAGGCGAAGCAGAGGGTGAAGATAGAGCTGTGAAAGCCGCAGAACAAGCTTTATCTAATCCGTTGCTCGATGATTGTTCTATGTATGGTGCTAAAGGTGTTTTGATTAATATTACCGGTGGTCCGGATATTACTTTGTTTGAAATTGATGAAGCTGCTAGCAGAATTAAAGAAGAAGTTGATGAAGATGCTAATATTATTTTTGGCTCAAGTTATGATGAATCTTTAGCCGGAAAAATTAGAGTTTCTATTGTAGCTACCGGTATTGGAGGAGCTAATGCTCCGGCAAAACCGAATCCGATAAAGAAAGCAAAAGAATATTTAGCAGAAACATATGTTCAAGATACAGAGCCATTGTCCGTTACTAAATCTTCGGCTGATTTAGATTCAAATTTGGAAAAGTTTTCAGCAATAAGCAAAGAAGATTATGTTGTTGCAGAAGAAAATGCAGAAGTTGTTTCTATTGCCGAGAAAATGGTCGAAAGTGTAGAAACTAAAGCTGATGAGGCGGAAATTAAATTTGAACCGCGTAGTATTAATGATTTTGACATGCTCGAAACTTCGGCAATTATGAATGATATGCCAAAATCTTCGGCATTGTTTAATGCAATTATCAATAAAAACGGCGAAAACAATGAGGCTGAATTGGCGAATGCGTTAGTTGCTGAAAATAATACTTTTATGCCTAAAACAACTGTTCGCGTAATAGAAGAAGAACCAGAGCTGTTTCCGGCACATAATACCGAAATATTTGCTCCTAAGTGCACAGAAGAGCCAGAACAGTTGATTATTAGTGAAGAAGATGATGAGGATTATACACCAACGCTAATTGAGCGCGTAACCGGATTTTCTATTGCTCGTCGGAATAGAAAAAAACTTAAGGAAAAAGAAGCTGTACGGGTACAAGAGCCTATTTCTCCGTCATTTTCTGATGATTATTCTGATGATAAAACCGGAAATAATTTGGATATTCCGTCGTTTTTAAGAAGAAGATAGTTTAGGTTATTTAATAACTCTCCCAAATTTGTTTTAAATTTGGGGGAGTTATTATTTGTCATGTATATATTATGTGGAATTTTGTGCTATTATACAATTAGTCAAATAGTTAACTATAAAGCGAGGAGACAACTGACTGAGGTAAGGTTATGCTTAACGTCGTCGATCACACTGCCGCTATAGGAATGCACGTACCAAGCGTTGTAGATGTCGCTCTCGGACGAAGACCAAAGGTAAATACTACCAAAAGACCAACCTAAAGTTGTCATGGTCGCATTAATCGCGCTATAGTTGCCATACACATAACTATACAACTCACCTGCAGCAGGTAAGTACCAATCTCCAGCACTAGTTCCTGCTGTCGAATATGTATTACAATATATAGCAGCATTATTAGATGTTGTTTCACTTGGATGAGCTGCTACAATCACAGCAGTATTACTCTTTCCGTTAAAGTCTGTTTTAGCATCAGTACTTGAAGTATAGTTGGTTAAAGACGTATCGGTGTATGCATTAGACCAGTACATAGTCGAACTCTTCTTTTGGCTTATTATCAACTCATTATCTTTAATAACAACACCAATTGCGGTTTTAGAACTGTCATATGTACTGCTACAAGATTTATCCGAATAATATATCATACCTACAGTACAGCTTCGCGGACAGGTACCATTATTAAACTCTCCACCTCTGGAACATTCACAGCTCGCATACTTACCGCCGCATGTGTCACCTACACCGCCTGTCATATTATCACCGGAGCAATCATATTTAAATGAACTATCGCAAGGAATACAAAAGAGTTTAGAAGTATCGAAAGGACAACGTACAAAACCACCATTACAAGATGTTTCGGTATAACCGATTGATGCACAATCCGGCGCCGGTGTACATTCCGCATGTGCTATATTTATCATACTCGTGCTTGACACGAGTATCCACATCATAATTGTCATCCCTATTTTTTGCAAAGCAAAAAATTCAAGGCATCTTCCGATTTTACTATTACCTTTCCTCATTCTATAGCTCCAATTATAAGATTACTTCTAACTAGAACTATATCATATGTTTCATCAAATGTAAATACTTAATAGAGGCCGCGTAAAGAAATTTGGATAATTGTTTTGTATTTCATTGGAATTTCTTTTTACCATAAAAAGCCGGTACCAAATTAAAAATTATTTTTTTTAAGATTTATATTGTATTTGAATTCAAAATTATTAAAATGTCTGTAAGTTAACTTAAATAGGATAAGAGTAAAATGTTGGATATTAAATATATCATTGCAAATAAAGAATTGATACGTGATGGA
>JAFTNB010000026.1 GCA_017452115.1 Alphaproteobacteria bacterium | reverse complement strand
AGTCATAACAATAATTTTCTTAAAATAATATAATTCATTAATACTCAATTTAGTTTGCAAAGAATATACAATTTGCTGCGTACCATCACCGGGCATAGCTCCCACCGAACCAAGAGAAGGCTGATAGTTTTGACTTTCAATTGCCGCTACAACTGATGCAACAGGCAAATTCAGCGCCGCAATTTTATCTGCATCAAGCCATACACGCATACTCAATTTAGAAGCATGCACACTCACCTCACCCACACCATATACACGGCTCAAATTATCTTTAATATTATTTTCCACATAGTTGCTCAAAAATAACTTGTCATATGTACGATTGGGAGAACGAACAGTTAAAAAGCCCAAAATATCCGAAGACCGGCGTTTTACACTGATACCCTGACGCTGCACTTCATTAGGCAATTTGGTAATAGCTTGCTGAATCCGGTTTTGTACCTTAACTTGCGCCAAGTCAGGATCTGTCCCCACAGCAAAAGTAACTGTCAAACGGTAGCTGCCCGAATTTTCAGAAGTAGAACTCATATAGAGCATATTTTCAATACCATTGACTTCCTGTTCCAAAGGAATACCTACCGTATTTGCCAACACTTCTGCACTAGCCCCCGGATAAGTTGCCGAAACACTAACTTCCGGCGGCGTAATTTCTGGATACAAAGAAATAGGTAAAGAAAATACCGCAATTGCACCGGCAAGCGTTAACACGATGGAAATTACCATCGCAAAACGAGGACGTTCAATAAAAAATCTGGAAAACATCGCTTAAAGCTCCTCTGCTTCTGAAGCAATCACAGAAGGACGAACTTTCTGCCCGTCACGAACTTTCTGCAAACCTTGAATCACAACCATTTCATCTTGAGCCAGTCCCTCCATTACAATTTGATTTTCGCCCATTACATCCCCAAGAACGACACGGCGCTGCGTTGCAACATTATTTTCATCCACCACAAGTACATAATTTCCATGTTCATCTTGAGCAACTGCCGCTTGAGGTACTAATAAAGCTGTAACATCTTCCTTAGAGCCAATCATAATTTTTACATAATTTCCCGGAATAAGGAAACCTTCATCATTATTAAATTCAGCATAAACCGCAATTGTTGCCGTATCAGAATTAACCTCATTGTCCGTAAAACGTGACATAAAGTGATTGTTCATAACTTTGCCGTTAGGCAGTAATAAACGTGTTTTTATATTTGCGTTGCTTTCCGTGCCATATTGCTGCTTTATATTCAAATAATCTCTATCTGTCATCGAGAAAGCCACACGAATAGGGTTAACCTGAACAATTCTCGCCAAACTGGTGGAATTTGAACTTACATAATTTCCTTCACGCACCAATGCTTTTCCGATATATCCGCTAAACGGAGCTTTAATCTCCGTATAATCCAAATCAATTTTTGCCAAATCCAAATTAGCTTCTGCTTGTTTTACTGCTGCCTTTGCCTGTAAATAATTACTTTCCGCATTATCAAAAGTAGCCTTTGAAGCAATATTTTGTTTAGACAAAGATACTTGACGTTTGTAGTCACGTTCCATTTTTACCAAATTAGCTTTTGCAGCATCAAGTTCTGCTTCACGCAAAGAAACCGTTGCTTTATACCTATCCTGCTCAATAACAATCAAAACATCTCCTTCTTGGATATGACTACCTTCTTCAAATAGAACTTTTTCTACATATCCGGCAACTTGCGGTTTAAGATCAACACTTTTAATCGGTTCAACATGAGCAATATATCCGGATTGCGGAGAAATATTCGAAGCTGTAATTTTTTGCACCAACACAGCCGGTTCTCCTCCACTCATAGCCGCCAAATTCGGCATCTGCGGAGTAAGTTTTGCTTTCATATACCAACCGGCAGCACCACACATAAAGCACAACAAAATATTACGAATAATAACTCTGTTCTTTAATTTTCCTACTTGCATTTAGAACCTCACTTTTTAATACCACTAACAACTAAATCAATACTTCTACCTACAATATGTGCAAAATTACAATTATTCCCTTTAACGATTCCATCAGACAAAGCCCCTTTCCACACATGAAGAACTAACAAAGCGACCTCATCTACATCAATATCATCAGCTAATTCTCCATTATTTTTAATATTAGTCAATGCCTTTTTTATACGTTGCAACGGAAAATCCCTCACTCCTTGAATAGTTTCATGAAGCTTATTCATCATCGCTTCAGACCATTCCATCTGAAACATCGCAAAAAACAAAAACTTGCGTTCTTCAATATCATTTTGAATTCGCTCTGCTTCTGCAACCATTGCCGAGCGCAAATCATTAAATGTATTCACCACCGGTTCATTTTGAAATCTTTTATCAAAATGCTCTCGTAACAATTCCATCAACAAATCCGGCTTATTTTTAAAATGCCAATACACAGCCCCTTTAGTTAAATTGATTCGCGCGGCGATATCTTCAAATGTTGTTCGAGAATAACCTTTTTGAGAAAATACATCAAGCGCAGCTTTCATAATCTCACGCTTTGTATTTTCTGCTTCTTCTTTTGTTTTTCGAACCATGAGCACTCCAGCACACCTAACATTCATTCATGAATGAATGTATAAACCATTAGATTATAAATGCAAGTATTTTTTAATTGCTTAAACAAAAATAAAGGCAGGATAAAATCACCTGCCTTAAATTAATAGTCAATTTATTACTTAGCACTTCCAGTAGGACAATCACACATATTCGAACCATAATCATCATAACATTGTCCTGTCGGACAACAACAAGAGAGCCCGCCACATTCCATGATTGTTCCCTCACAATTTGATACAAAGTTGTCGCCGCATTCTTTAGGTTTACGACAATACGAAACAGTCAGACCACACCCAACATCTTCTTCAGCCCAACCATCACAACCACATGCAGGCTCTGGCCATTCAAAATCGTCGGGAGTACAACAACTTCCGTTATAGCATACTTGATCTGAACTACACAAACTACTTCCACAAGAATCATAATAGGTAGTACCATTTATAGAACAAGAATTACTACCTACATTTTTACATTGATTAGAACAATCAGAAGCTATCGTAGAATAAGAACATGCCTTACAACACGTTCTCGTCCCTTCGCAGCCATCATCACAACTTTCTGTACCATAATTACATCCCGTTTCATCTGCCAATGGTGTACATGACGGGGCCGAATTACATACATTCAAAACATTTCCTGAACAATCTGTACAAGTTCCCGAGCTGCCATAAGTACAATCTGATGCATTTGCTTTTCCGCTGCAGGTAGAACTTCCGCCGTT
>JAFTNB010000025.1 GCA_017452115.1 Alphaproteobacteria bacterium | reverse complement strand
GGAACAGATATTAGTGGGTTGACTAACTATGATACAAGTATGGATGCTAAAACGGACTTTAACGGAAAGAGTAATACTGCAGCTATTATAGCAGGAGATTCAGGCACTAAAGCTGCTAAATATTGCAATGATTATACAACCGCAGAAACCTCTGCCGGAGATTGGTACTTACCGTCTACAGGAGAACTATATAGCTATGTTTATGGCAATTATGACGCGATTAATACTACTATGGAAAAATTAGGTTGGTCTTTTGGCAATATTTCTTTCTGGTCTTCGTCCGAGAAATCTGACAACTACGCTTACGTAGTAACTTCCGGTTACGACAGCATGGGAGCCAACTTTAAGTACAACAATAACTCAGTCGTTTGTTTCCTCGATATATCATCACTATAACACCAGATTAAGCAATCTTTCTGTTGCTTTGATGGCAGCTTTAACTTGGTCTGACGATACAGCATGAGTAACCATACCATTATCCCATTTAATAACTGCTTCCACAAGCGAATTAGAGTTACCTCCGGGGGGGATGGTAATCTCAAAATCAATTAATTTTGGAATATCAATCCCCATTTGCGGAGCAAGCTTTCTTAAAGCGTTCATAAAAGCATCATAACCACCGCTGCCTTGAGAAGTTTCCTCATAACTTGTACCTTTATATTCAACTTGAATATTGGCGCAAGGTTTCATTTGCATAGTTGTTGTGACAACACAATTACGAACTCTAAAACTTTTATAGCGTTGTCCGCCAAGCATATCTGATACTAAGAAAGGTAAATCTTCAACCGTGACATTTTTCTTCAAATCACCGAGTTCAACAATCTTTTGTAACAATTTTTCTTTTTGGTCATCATTTAAATGGATACGCAATTTATCTAAATTCATTTCAAGACTGGCTTTTCCGGAGAGTTTGCCCAAAGCATAAGTTCTGTTTCGATCAAATCTATCCGGTGTCAGATTACTAACATAAAGATTGCCTTTTTTATCTCCGTCAGCATGGATTCCGGCAGTTTGAGTAAACACATCTCCTCCCAGAATTGGCATATTAGAAGCAATACGCTTGCCACTAAAGGTTTCTACCAATACACTAATGTCTTTAAGTTTCTTTTCATCTATATCACAAGAAAAATCTGTATGATCATTAATTGCGGTTGTGACTTGAGCTAAATCTGCATTACCCGTTCTTTCACCCAGACCATTTACGGTAACATGCACACCTTTTGCACCTCCCCTAATAGCGGCTAAAGTATTTGCAACCGCCATACCATAATCATTATGTCCATGAAATTCAAAATGCAAATGAGGGTAACGTTTGACTGTTTCTGCTATATATTCTTGAACCTCAAAAGGATTTAACACACCTAAAGTATCGGGCAATAAAATACGCTTAAAACCATAATTTGAATAGGCATCAAGCATTTTCCAGACATAATCAGGACTGTGCTTATAACCATTTGACCAATCTTCCATATATACATTACATGAAAAACCTTTCTCACAGGAATAGTCTATAGTTTTTTGAACATCTTGAAGATGTTGCTCAAGTGTTTTTTTTAACTGCAACTCACAATGTTTTTGTGAACCTTTAGTAAGTAAATTAATTGAACGACAGCCGGTTGGCAACAACCAATCTATTGACTTATTATAATCAGTAAAGCTCAATACTTCAATTTGCTTATCATATCCGCTATCTTTAGCCCAATCCATTATCATAGTCAGGGCTTTTTGTTCAGCCTTACTGACACGAGCAGACGATACTTCGCAACGTGTCACACCTACATCTGCTAATAAACGCTTAACTATAACTAATTTTTCTTCACATTTAAAAGCCACAGACTTAGTTTGTTCACCATCGCGAACGGTGGTATCCATAATTTCAATTTTTTTCATTTTTATTTCTTTTCGTTCAAAATGATTGTTGCAGCATTTTCACTAGGGGTATGGCATCCGAATCCAAGCACTTCACGCACTTTTGTAAAACCGTCTATTTGTTTAGCATATAATGTGTCTTGGCGCAATATTTGTTCAATATAAGTACGAATATTTATCGGAATACAACGTTCTTGTAAAAGTTCGGGGACAATCTCTCGTCCAAGAAGTATATTGGATAAATTGACAAATTCAATTTTCAAAAACTTTTTAGCTAACCAAGCTGAAAATGGAGAAACTTTATATCCTACGATATGAGGTACGCCAAGAATTGCCAATTCCAGAGCAACTGTACCAGAGGCTGCAATTGCTGCTGATGAAGCCTTAAAAGCATTATATCTATCGTTTTCTGTTTCCGTAACCACAATAGGTAATTGACAATTTTTTATACCAGCTTTTACATATTCTGCAACAGTACTAACTGTAGGAATGGCAAAATAAAATTCGGGATGTTCTTTATGTATTTGCTCTACTGCCTGAATAAAGACCGGAAGCAAGCGAGAAACTTCAGTTTTACGTGAACCGGGAAGAACGGTTATAATTTTTTTATCTTGAGGAATCGAAAATTTTTGATAAAAAGCATCAGCATTTGCATTAACGGCTTCACTCTCTATGACCGGATGCCCGATAAAATCGGTCGGTAAATGATATGGCGTAAAATATTTAGGTTCATAAGGAAATAAAGTCAGCAATCTATCAATATATTTATACATTGTTTTAGCACGTTTTTTCTTCCATGCCCAAACTTGCGGGGCAACATAGTGTATTTGCGGAATATTTGTTTTTTTCTTACGTAAAGCTTTATGCACGCGAGCTGAAAAACTCCAACTATCAATAGTTACCACTACATCCGGCTGCAGTCGAATAATATCATCTACAGTATTTTTGATATGACGTAATACTTTAGGAATACTGGGAATAACTTCTAACAACCCCATAATCGCTAAATCAGAAATATCAAATAGCGATTTTAGTCCCTCACGCTGCATGGTGTCGCCACCTACCCCATAAAACTCCACCTCGCCGGCAGTTTGTTTTTTGATTGCGCGCATTAATCTTGATCCCAGCAAATCTCCTGACGGTTCACCGGCTATTAAATAAATTTTTTTCATTAGTTCAGTTCCATATAATCAGCAGGATTTATGCCAATTATAAACATATTCAATTTATTGGCAAGTTTTATTGCTTCGTCTTCATCAACAACTAAACCGTTTCCGGTATGCAAAGCTACGCCGCGCAATCCGGCTTGATACGCATTTTCAATAGTCTTAACACCAAAAGTTGGTAAATCAATACGCATATCTTGCTGGGGTTTGCGCAATTTTACTAATACTCCGCCTGCCCCTTTACGCTTATAACCACCGCATCGTATAATTAACTTATCGGTTCCTTCAATCCCTTCTACACCAAGGACTAAACCTTGTTGAACAACTACAGATTGCCCAATATCCAAACGTCCTAATTCCCAAGCAACTTCAACTCCACGCTTGATGTCGGCCAAGGCTTGTTTATCTGGTTTATGCTTGCCTAAAACACCATTTTTTACTAAAAGTTCAGGTATAACTTCATGAATACCACAAACACGCATTCCCTCTGCTTCAATTTCTTTGACTAAAGCACGTAAAATTCCATCATCACCAAGAGCACGAGTACCTATTTTTGCAAAGAAAGCTGCAGTACGCCAATCCGGTACAAGGTCTGCAAAACTCGGACGATGAATCGTACCAATCATCACCACATCCTGCACCTTTTCTTCGGCAAATTTTTTGAAACCACTACCGGCTTGCCCAATACGAATCCACATATGAGGAATCTCATCGGTCAAAAAATCTTTATTGGCATTCCCCTCAATGGCCAAGACAAAAAACTCACGCCGAGTTTTCTGACAATGATCGACCAACATTTTAGGAATACTTCCTCCTCCGGCAATAATACCAAGCTTTCTTTGCATATCCGGTTAATCCTGTGCGGCTTTCATGGCTTTGCGACGTCCTTGTTCGGATAAGGTTAAGAACTCAACAATTTCCATAACCATTGCATTATCTTTGTATTTTTCGTGAGCTTTTTGCAGGCGAATTTCAAAATTGTCTTCATCACTCTTGAAAATATACATATAAGCTTTGGAAATTGATTTCACAACATCGGGAGCAAAACCACTACGGCGCAAACCGACCAGATTCAAACCACGCAAATGACCTCTGTCGCCGGTAACAATACCAAAAGGAATTACATCTCTATCAACACCGGTCAATCCGCCAATCATAGCTTTACGCCCTATACGACAGAATTGATGTACCGCACAGTTTCCACCAAGAATCGCGCCATCACCAACACGAACATGTCCACCGATTACTGCGTTATTCGTCATAATAACATTATTTCCAACCACACAATCATGAGCGATGTGGGAATTAACCATAAACATTCCATCATCACCAACATAGGTTACCATATTTTCTACCGGAGTACCATCACCAAGTGGATTTTGGCCTTTAGGAGTACCGGCATGCATGGTCACATTTTCTCTAATTACATTGCGTTTGCCAATTACAAGACGTGCATCAGGTAAAAACTCATTACCATGATCTTGAGGTCCACCGCCGAGTACCGCACCTGGGAACACAATAGTACCTTCTCCAATTGTTGTATCACCCAAAATATTAACATTTGAAATAAGTTGTACATTTTCACCAATTTTAGCTTTAGAACTGATATAACAGAAAGGTCCGATTTTAGCAGTTGCAGCAATTTGGGCGCCATCTTCAACAACAGCAGAAGGATGAATATTTGACATCTGTGCATTCCTTTTATTTAATGTTATTCCATATTGAAGTCATGGTAACATTGATATATTAAGATGTAAAAACACGAAATTTTACAATTTGTTACTGTGGATAAAGAAAAGGATAATTATACAAATTCGCGTTCCTATTTTTCATTATGTGTTTACATTTGATGGAAAGTATGGTATAGTTCTAATTAGGGTTAATTCTTATAATTGGAGCTATAAGATGAGGAAAGATATGCTAAT
>JAFTNB010000024.1 GCA_017452115.1 Alphaproteobacteria bacterium | reverse complement strand
ACCATTTGTTTATGCAAAATTGGAATTGTATGGTCATGCAACTACCATTAAAGCAGCAAAACGTATGGTAGAAAAAGAACGTCCGGAAGTATGGGATATCTTGGAAGAGGTTATTCGTGAACATCCGGTACTCTTGAACCGTGCACCTACTTTACACCGCTTGGGTATTCAAGCGTTTGAGCCTGTTTTGGTTGAAGGAAAAGCTATTCATTTACATCCGTTAGTTTGTACTGCGTTCAATGCAGACTTTGACGGTGACCAGATGGCTGTCCATGTTCCTTTGTCAATTGAAGCTCAACTTGAGGCTCGTGTGTTGATGATGTCTACAAACAATATTTTGGCGCCGGCATCCGGTAAACCGATTATTGTGCCGACACAGGATATGGTTTTGGGCATTTACTATCTTTCTTATGATGCTGATGGTCTTAAGGGAGAAGGTTCTGTTTTTGCTGATTTCAATGAAGTACAAATGGCTCTTGATGCAAAAGTACTGGATTTGCATGCAAAAATTAAATGCCGTATGGAATATATTGATGATAATGGTGAAGTTCGAAAAGGTTTGGTTGATACTACCGCTGGTCGTATTATCGTTTCTTCTACATTGCCAAAACACAAAAATGTTCCATTCTCTTTGGTGAACCGTTTGATTAAGAAGAAAGAAATCGCTGAGATTATTGATACTATCTATCGTCATTGCGGACAGAAAGAAACAGTATTGTTTGTGGATAGTATTATGGCTCTTGGTTTCCAAAATGCATGTAAAGCCGGTATTTCTTTCGGTAAAGATGATTTGATTGTACCGGAAGCTAAGAAAACCTTGATTGAAGATACTGAAAAGCAAGTTAAAGAATTTGAACAACAGTATCAGAACGGTTTGATTACCAAAGGCGAAAAATATAATAAAGTGGTGGATATTTGGGCTGATTGTACCGATAAAATTGCTGATGAAATGATGAAAAACATTTCTAAAACAGAAAATGGTTACATTAACTCCGTATATATGATGGCTCACTCCGGTGCGCGTGGTTCTGCTGCTCAGATGCGTCAGCTTGCCGGTATGCGTGGTTTGATGGCTAAACCGAATGGTGAAATTATTGAACAGCCGATTATTTCCAACTTTAAAGAAGGCTTAACTGTGTCCGAGTACTTTAGTTCAACTCACGGTGCTCGTAAAGGTTTGGCTGATACTGCTTTGAAGACAGCTAACTCCGGTTACTTAACTCGTCGTTTAGTTGATGTGGCACAAGATGTGGTAATTACTGAAACAAATTGTGGTACTGAGCGTGGTATTATTGTTCGTCCTGTGGTCGATGGCGGTAATGTTATCGTATCTATCGGTGAGAGAATTTTGGGACGTACAATCCAAGAAGATATCTTGCATCCGGAAACATGTGAACTTATTTTACCGAAAGGTCATTTAGTTGATGAAAATGATGTTGAATTGGTAGAAAAAGCCGGTGTAGAACAAGTTAAAATCCGTTCGGTATTGACTTGTGAAACCAAAGATGGTGTTTGTGCTGCTTGTTATGGACGTGATTTGGCTCGTGGTAC
Organism: Alphaproteobacteria bacterium; assembly: GCA_017452115.1. GTDB lineage: Bacteria > Pseudomonadota > Alphaproteobacteria > RF32 > CAG-239 > MGBC133411. The sequence continues at coordinate 1,744 of JAFTNB010000024.1, read as the reverse complement.
TCCGGTTAATGTGGGTGAAGCTGTCGGTGTGATTGCTGCTCAATCAATTGGTGAACCGGGTACACAGTTGACCATGAGAACTTTCCATATCGGTGGTGCAGCGCAAAAAGGTGCTGAACAAGCTTCGGTTGAAGTTCCGTTTGCCGGTGTAATGAAAGTTGAGAATAAACATTTGGTTTATAATTCTGAAGGAAATGGAATTGTATTATCCCGTAACTGCGATTTGGTTATTGTGGATGAAAAAGGTCGCGAAAAATCTCGTCACCATGTTCCTTATGGTACAAAACTTTTGGCTGCTGAAGATTCTAAAGTTAAAAAAGGTCAGAAAGTGGCTGAATGGGATCCATTTACTATTCCGGTGATTACTGAAAAAGCCGGTAAGATTGAACTGGTTGATCTTATTAATAATGTATCTGTTAAAGAAGTTGTTGATGAAACTACAGGCGTTGTTTCTAAAACAGTTATTGATTGGCGTTCAAATTCTGCAAGTTCCGGCTTGAAGCCGAGTATCATTTTGAAAGATGCAAAAGGTAAGCCGGTTACATATGATAATGGAAAAGAAATTCGTTATTATATGTCTGTGGATGCCATTCTTTCTGTTGAAGATGGACAAGATGTTGCTGTCGGTGAAGTCATTGCGAGAATTCCGAGAGAAAGCTCCAAAACTAAAGATATTACCGGTGGTTTGCCAAGAGTTGCTGAGTTGTTTGAAGCTCGTCGTCCAAAAGATTCTGCAATTATTTCTGACATTGATGGTCAGGTTGAGTTTGGTAAAGACTATAAAGCTAAACAGCGTATTACTGTTGTTCCGAAGAAAGGTGATGCTCTTGAATATTTAATTCCAAAGGGACGTCACTTGGTAGTTCAAGACGGTGATGTGGTGAAGAAAGGAGATATGCTGGTTGAAGGAACTCCGGCTCCACATGATATTCTTCGTGTTCTCGGTGTTGAGAAATTGGCTGAATATTTGGTTAAGGAAGTTCAAGACGTATATCGTTTACAAGGTGTGAAGATTAATGATAAACATATTGAAGTTATTGTTTCTCAAATGCTGCGTAAAGTTGAAATTACTCAACCTGGCGATACTACATTCTTGATTGGCGAACAGGTTGATCGCGATGTATTTGAAGCAGAAAATGCAAAAGCAATAGCAGAAGGTGGTAACCCTGCTGTCGCTGATGATATTCTGCTAGGTATTACTAAAGCTTCTCTACAGACTAAATCGTTTATTTCTGCCGCATCATTCCAAGAAACAACTCGTGTCTTGACAGAAGCTGCAGTTGCAGGAAAAGTTGATAGTCTGAAAGGTCTTAAAGAAAATGTAATTGTTGGTCGTTTGATACCGGCTGGAACAGGTACAGTTTTAAGAGCCTTGAAGAAAGTTGCCGTTCAGAATGATAAAGAAATTTTATCTCTGAAAGAAGAGGAAACTGTGACCAATCAACAAGTGTTACCTGATGTAACAGAAGCGTAATTAAGCGATAACATTATATAACACTCCCGATTTGAGTAAATCGGGAGTGTTTTTTTCATGTAAAAACAGAAGAATGTACAAATATTTTCATTTCGCCGCCAAATATGTTTGACATATAATAAAATATGTCTTATACTTCTCTTATGTGGGTATTGTCACATAGGAGAAAGAAGATGAGAACATTATGCATTATAGAAAGATTAGTATTAAGAGAAAGCAGCAAAAGATGCGAACTCAGGTATGGAGATATCGAGCCAGCTCCAAAACCTT
>JAFTNB010000023.1 GCA_017452115.1 Alphaproteobacteria bacterium | reverse complement strand
GTCATCGTTTATTTTAGCCGCAGCTTCTTCTTCTGCACGTTTACGCTCTGCTTCTGCTCTGGCTAATGCACGTTCAGCCCTAATTCTTTCCCTTTCGGCTTCTCTTTCTTTTATATACTGTTTTTTGGCTTCGATAATTTCATCAACTTCATTATCTACAATGGAAATTTCTTCATCAGATATATGATAATAATCAGGATGAATTTCACCAAATGCCAAAAAACCATGTTTATTACCGCCGTAATCAACAAAACAAGCTTGCAAAGACGGTTCGATTCTCATTACCTTTCCTAGATAAATATTACCTTTAATTTGCTTGCGGCTGCATGTTTCAAATTCTACATCTTCTAATTTATTGCCATTTACCACTACTACACGAGTTTCTTCACTGTGAGTAGCATCAATAAGCATTCTTTTTGTCATAATAAAAACTCCCAACAGATTAACATCTGTCAATAAAATTGTTCATACCTTTTTGGAGTTTTTTTAGATTTAAATTCAACAACATAAAACAATAATGATTACTGTTTTATTCTTTTTCAATCGGAGATAATCTCCGTCAAATAAATCCTATACATTTTTCCTACAAAGCAGAAGTCTTAATATAAATGCTTCAAACCTCGAGTAAAATGTCTAAACTCCATATAAAAAACTTTTCACTTTATTGATAGGTGCACATTTAATCATAATGAAGAAAAGGCGGTATTGGAAATACATGTCTTGCAAAAATCACGACTATTCTATAAAAAGACATGAAACCAATAAAGATTCTATCAATCAAACATAAGATATATGATTTGTTTCATAAACACAATAATAAAATCAGTATAAAACAAGATTTTTTTATTTGTGTTTTAACTGATTGGTAACTTAAATTGGATATCATAAAAGTAATGGTGAATATTTTAAACAATTTTGGAAAGTAAAATGACAGCATCGCATCAGATATGGCGGTTGTTTTTTCGTTGTATGTTAGCGCTATTATTGATAGTATTCTGCGTTAATACAGCTTCTGCCGGTATGATTCGCACTTTGCGTGTAGGGCAAAGTGTAGGCAGTGCTCGTTTAGTTTTTGATGCCGATTCCAAATTTGATTATAATGTTTTTTTATTGACCGCTCCTAAACGTTTGGTTATTGATGTAAAAAATTCTAAAGTTAATTCCAAACTGGAACAGGATGTTAAAAAAAATACTTTACTCTCTAATCTGCGTGTGGGTTCAACTCCGAGCGGAGATACCAGAATAGCCTTTGATTTAAAACAACCGGCAATTGTCAAAAAAGCTTTTATGCTTCCTCCTCAAAGTAATTTTGGTTGGCGGTTTGTTGTAGATTTAGAGGTTGCAACAGAAAGAGAATTTGCTTCTCATGTTGGCAATCAACATGCTTTTATTAGTCACAATGATAAGTCCTCTAAACCGCAAAAAAATAAATTTATATCTGAAAATAATGCTAAAAAAATTATTGTTTTAGATCCGGGGCATGGCGGACAAGATCCCGGCGCAATCGGCTGCAGTGGTGTCTATGAAAAAAATATTACTTTAGCAATGGCAAAAGAACTGAAAAAAATTCTCGATAAAAATGGACAGTATAAAGTATATCTGACACGTAATCGTGATGTTTTTATTCCATTGCGTGAACGTGTTCGTATAGCTCGCCGTTATAAAGCTGATTTATTCCTTTCTATTCACGCTGATAGTGCTCGTAATAAAAATGCCAAGGGGTTATCTGTTTATACTCTTTCCGAAACCGCTTCAGACAAGGAAGCAGCGGCTTTAGCTGAACGAGAGAATAAAGCAGATGTTATTGCCGGTATGGATTTTGCGGAACATTCCAAAGAAGTATCTGATGTATTGATAAATTTAGCACAGCGAGAAACAATGAATCGTTCCTCTGAATTTGCAAATTTTATGGTGCAAGAAATGCGTAAATCTGTAAAACTTTTGGATAATACACATCGTTTTGCTGGTTTTGCCGTTCTTAAAGCTCCTGATGTTCCTGCGATTTTGCTCGAAATGGGGTACCTGTCCAATCGCCACGAAGAAAAACTTTTGCGGCAAAGCAGCTACCGTAAGAAATTAGCCAAATCTGCCAGTGTAGCAATTGACAGATATTTTGATAATATGCAACACGCCAGTTTATTTTAATTTCAATTTTTATTTATAAATAAAAGTTGCTATTTTGTTCTGATACGTTTATATTTTGTATCGGAGATTCGAAAAATGACAGACAGCAAATATATTGAAATCAAAGGCGCTCGCGAGCACAATCTGAAAAATATAGATATTAACATTCCCAAAAATAAACTTACGGTTATTACCGGCTTATCCGGTTCAGGGAAATCATCGCTTGCTTTTGATACTATTTATGCCGATGGTCAGCACCGTTATGTTGAAAGTTTATCTTCTTATGCTCGTCAGTTTTTAGATTTAATGAAAAAACCGGATGTAGATTCTATTGAAGGTTTATCTCCGGCTATTTCTATTGAGCAAAAAACCACATCTCATAATCCTCGTTCTACCGTTGGAACAGTTACGGAAATATACGATTATATGCGTTTGTTATGGGCGCGTGCCGGTACGCCTTATTCACCGACTACCGGATTACCGATTGAATCGCAAACCATATCACAAATGGTAGATAAAATTATGGAGTTAGAGCAAGGAACAAAACTCCTTCTTTTGGCACCTATTGCCCGCGGTAAAAAAGGGGAATATAAAAAAGAGTTTGAAGCTTTACAAAAACAAGGGTATCAGCGAATTAAAATTGATGGAAATATTTATGAAATAGAAGAACTCCCTGAACTTAATAAAAACCAAAAACATAACATAGAAGTTGTTGTTGATAGACTTATTGTAAAACCAGAAATTGAAGAACGTTTGGCACAATCTTTAGAAACAGCATTAAAACTTAGCGATGGGTTAGTTTTTGCCGAAAACTTAACAACACAAAAACAAATAACTTTTTCTTCCAAATTTGCTTGTCCGGTTTCCGGTTTCACAATTGAAGAAATTGAACCTCGTTTGTTCTCATTTAACAATCCTTACGGTGCATGTCCGCATTGTGATG
>JAFTNB010000232.1 GCA_017452115.1 Alphaproteobacteria bacterium | reverse complement strand
TGCAAGTTTATGTCTGCAAGGTGATGTTTTTCATTTTTAGAGTTCATATAAATATCGCCATATTGAGCGATCAGTTCTGCTTTTCCTGTTCTGTCACTATTTTCATTAGAATAAAAACTCCAACCGTCTACAAATGGTTTTATTAAATCAAAATTCTTTTCGGTATTATCCATTTGATGTAAAATATCTATCGGAATATATCTGCCGTTTGGGGAGGCATCTAAAAATCGTTTTAAAGCTCTTTTGCAGGCTTGCCTCATTGGTAAAAACATATAATGAGCTTCAACCTTATAGCCGCTTTCCTTAAATTCTCTTATTCGTCTTAATGTACTTCCGGTTGTTCCCATTGTTGATTCAATCACTACGCTTAAGTTAAGGCTTTTTGCAACTTGTAAACATTTCTCAAGAACATCCCCGCTTTCTTCGTGTACTTCTTCGGCATTCCAACCTTTATATTCGGGTAATTTGGCTTTTATGGCATCGGGGTCTAAAATAATAAAACTATCATCATAAACTAATCCATTTAAACACGAACTTTTACCGCTTCCGGGGCGACCGCCTAATGTAATTAAAATTCTCGGTTGTTCATTAATCATTTGTGGTGTAATTTTATCGGTAACAAACTCTTTGATAATTTTATCATGAAGTTTTTTTCGTTCTTGGGTATAAATAGCGAATCTCTTTTCTCCACTAATCCGATATTTATCAATGGTCATAGAAATATCTTTAACATTTTTTCTACATTATTAATAAGTTGTTTTATATTTTCTTTAGAAAAATGTGTACCTTTAGGGTTTGTATAGCCATCCATTTCTTCAATAAGGCTTTCTAAAGATGGCAACAACTCATCATTGTGTTCTTCAAAATATTCGTAACCAGAAAAGAGCATTGGGTTTTGCGACATTAAGGTTCTCCAGTCTTATTATTTAGAATGTCCTGCTTCTTTTATTTGGCGGATTTTTTTTAATCCTTCTTCAACAGCCTTTGCAACATCTGGAGTCATTTCAGTATCTTCTGGTCCGTCATAATCACCAAACTCATAAATATTACGTTTATAACGTTCTTTCCAATATAGTTCTTTTTGTTTTTCTAATTCAGCGATTTTTTTTGCTTTTTCTTCTTCGCTTAAGCCTTTTAATTCTTCCTCGTTTAACTTTGGTTCTTCCATATCTTTTCTCCTATTACACATTGTTTTATTCATAAATATCAAAATGATAGAATTGTGTCAACAATAAACAATCTAGCCTTTATTTACTTTTAGATACAATTTTTGCTTTAATTTGTTTCATATTTTCTTCGGTCAATCCTTGCCCTGTTTTTGCTATTTTTTTATCCGCAATTTGCTCTGCCACTTTTTGATTTTTTGGGTTTTGTAAGCCTCTTTTAATCAGCAGCAAACTATATGTCTTTTCTGCTTTCAATTTTTCTTGAAGTTGCTGATTAATATTTTTGGTTTCTTCTTTTTTAGGTTGTTTTTCTTGCTTTTTATCTTGCTCATTTACTTGAGTTAGCAACTCTTGATTTTCATTAAGCAAAATAAGTTGATTAGGCATTTGTTCGTGTACTTGTCTTAAAGCGTTTGTTCTTGATATGCCCACTCCGCGGAGTTCATTTATTTTTTTCATAATATCAGGTTTGTTATCTTTATTCGGGCAAAAATATACCGGAATATCCCAACCGCCGTTTTCTTTAGATTTACACATATCTGATACCGAAAAAGGTCCATCAATACTTAAAACTAACGCATTTTCTTTTGATTCAAATTCATTGGTAAACCTGCCGTCTAAAGAAACATTGGGAATAAATGTTTTTGGGTCTACTTCGTAGCGATAAGATAATTGTTGTTTACTTAAAAAGTCTTGAGGTTCATGTCCTGTAATTAAAACCACTTTTTCATCCATATAACAACTTACGCCACTATATTCTGACGGATTATTTGACGGCGGCTTTATGATATAGTGTGATTGTGCTTCTGTTGAAGCGTAGCATAAACTTTCATCAACTTTTTCAGATAAAGCATTTCCTCTTTCTTGTGGATGAGTTAATAAATAATCTCCAAATTCTGTTGGTGGAATTTGCGAAAAATGATATAAATGTTCGGTTTGTGACATAATTTCATTTTGACGTTTTTGACGTTGAGTTTCTAAATCTGCCATATATTTGGGAAAATATTGCTCTCCAACAACTTCTTTTAATAATTCATCTTTATATTTTGTGTGTTCTTCCACAAAATTTTTTAAATCGGTATCCTCTTTTTGCGTATGCAACCCATCAGATAATTCAGAAATTTTGGCATATAAAAGTTGCCCATTGGTTTGATCTTCAAATTGTGCCAAATGAAAAGGCGCTGGGGAGTTAAAATAAGCACTTTTTTGTTCATCAGATAAACTTAATATAATATTTTCCATGCTACATAACCTCATTATGAATATATCCATTATGAATATATCCATTATGAATATATCAGTGTTTTATGAATTTTGCAATTGTTATTGACATAAAAGCTGAAAAGTATTATAAAATAAGCAGTTAGCTACGGAGAAAGATAAATGTTGAAAATAAGAGAATATCAAAGCCGAGAAGAGATAGAGTCAGATTATGAAAATTTTGTATCAGATTGGAAGTATGATGCCAAAACTCAAAGAGGTGAGCATAAGAGCGGATTAAAAGTATCAAGACAAGTTTTAGATAGAGAAATCTTAACATACGAAAATTTGCCCGAATGGGAAGTAAAACAAAAGCAAGAAGGACTAAGCGACGAAGATATACTAAAATACAGACGCTGTTTAAAAAATCAGTTCATTATAATGTATGAAAAAAATCCCTATCAAAAACAATATACTTGGGAAGATTTGGATAAGTTTTTGAAAGATATCAAAAAATCTGAACAATGGACTATAAAATGTGCTCGGGAAAATGGTAGAACAGAAGAAGAAATACAGGAGATGCTTTATGGTTCTAGAAAATATAACTCTAATCATTATGAAAAAATCATCAAACAAAAATGTGCAAAAAATGGTAAAAATGAAGAAGATATAGAAGAGATATTAAAAACCTATCATAAAAAATATGATAAAATATTCGGGGAAAGATAAAAATGCTTGAAGATATCAGTGTGCTGATAAACAATCCGAGTTTTAAGAATATTGATGAACCAGTGGCATTGTTTTTCAGTTATGTTGATGTTGAAAAGTATGAGTTTTACCAAAAAAACAATTTCGAGCTTGTAAATTTGTCTTCTCATTATAAAAGCGAACTGATTGAATATTTAAGAGAAAACAACTATCTTGCAGTGTGCGATGAAAGTACTTTAGCAACGCATCCTGCCACAATAGTGGTGAGTAATAAAGGTATCCAAACCCCTTTTTTAGAACCAGAAAAGGTAAACGATTTTATTTTAGAATTACTAGATAAGATAAATAAATCAAAATTCGTAATGCCGTTAAGCCATGTAATAGCAGTAAGGCTTGAACAGTTGCCGGCACCAGTGATTTCAGAAGATAATAACGAAAAGATATTCACACACTTATTGCACCCTGACGGATATTTAAGAAAGTATATAGAATATCGTCAAGGGAAAGATTTTGTGCGTAGAATGTACAAAAAAGCGTGGGAGAACGGCGAAGATAATGAGCTGAGAAAAAAACTAAATTATGATGTAAATGATATGAGCCAAGATTTATATTCGGGAAAAAAGTTAGCGATAGAACCATATTATTGTTACGCCAGAAATGATATGGAATCCAGATACTTGGTATATGCGACGCCAAATTATAACCATTCGACAAAGTTTTGCGGATATGATGAAAAAAGCGGATTTGGGCTAATACATCATTACAGCAAAACCGAAAATCAAGAATATTATCAAAGTTTTGCGATAGAGTTAGGCGGATTGCCTCAAAATAAAAAAGAAAATCAGGTAGAAACGATAGTAATTCCAAAAGATAATGAATATAGAGGTCTGGAAATGTATATGAAAACACGTAGTTTTGATATACCGGAAGATGCAGATTGGGAGGAATTTAAGGAATATTGCCGAGCCGCTTATATGCCCAATAATGAAAATATGAAAAACAGGCGAATAAACATCTTAAAAGAGGCTAAAGAAAATAATTTAAGAGCTGTTACATATATACCACTGGGTTTGAATGAAGAAAACTTATTTTTAGATAATTATAATACAGAAACGGTTACGCTTGAAGATTTGTTGATAGAGCCACAAAGCGATATAAAAAAATCCTATTATAGTGCCAAATTTGTAAAATCAATAGAAAATTGGAAGCAAATTGTTCAAAAAACAAGAAAAGATGACATTGTAACTAATGATATTAATAAAACAATGAATCTAGATAAACCAGCTGAAAGCACTAAAAATCGTGGAGATTAATTGCTAAAACACTATTGAACAACATAAAAATAAAGGTTGTTGCATAGAAAAAATGTGATATATTCGCATATATCATAGGTGATTGAATATGGAAGAAACATTGTTCTCAAATCAGGTCAAAAGACCTCTTGCTGACCGCTTGCGCCCGCAAACCTTAAGTGAGGTTGTCGGGCAGGGTCACATTGTGGGCGATAATGCTCCAATCGGCAGAATGTTATCTTCAAAAAAAATTACATCTTTTATTTTGTGGGGGCCTCCGGGGTGTGGTAAAACCACCATTGCAAGGCTGATTGCAGAGCACACAAATTTGTATTTCGAGCAAATTTCGGCGGTTTTTTCCGGTGTTGCAGATTTAAAACGAGTTTTTCAGTATGCTAAAGACAGACGAGCCACTCAAGGCAAGGGAACACTTTTGTTTGTAGATGAGATTCACAGATTTAACAAATCGCAACAAGACGGATTTTTACCTTATGTGGAAGATGGAACTGTTGTTTTGGTCGGAGCCACAACCGAAAATCCGTCATTTGAGCTTAATGCCGCTTTGTTATCAAGGTGTCAGGTATTTGTCTTAAATCGTTTAACCGCTGATGATTTTGAGGTTTTGCTTGAAAGAGCCGAAAAAACTTTGGGTAAAAAACTTCCGGTTGATGACAAGGCTCGAGAATTTATGAAAGATACAGCAGATGGTGACGGGCGCTATATCTTAAATTTGGCGGAAAGTGTTTGGGCTTATGCCAAAGAAGGTGAAATTTTTAATAAAGACAGTATTGTAAACATAATTCGTTCTCGTGCACCGGTATATGATAAAGGTCGTGACGGGCATTATAACTTAATTTCGGCGGTGCATAAATCTCTAAGAGGCTCAGATGTTGATGCCGCTTTATATTGGGTTGCCAGAATGCTTGCCTCAGGCGAAGACCCCAGATATATTTTGCGCCGTTTAATCCGATTTTCGGTTGAAGATGTATCGCTTGCCGACCCCAATGCGGTTACACAAGCTTTATCTTGTGCCGAAGTTTATGAGCGCTTGGGTTCTCCCGAGGGCGAACTTGCCATAATGCAATTAACTGCTTATTTAGCAACTGCACCAAAATCTGCCGGAGTTTATAAGGCTATGCACAAAGCTTTTGATTTAGCAAAGCAAACAGGGTCTTTAATGCCACCCAAACACATCTTAAACGCACCGACAAAGTTGATGAAACAGTTGGGCTATAATGACGGATATGTGTATGACCAAGATTTGGAAGATGGTTTTTCAGGGCAAAACTATTTTCCGGACGGAATTAAACGCACTAAACTTTATTATCCGGTAGAAAGAGGTTTTGAACGAGAAATTAAAAAACGCATAGAATATTTTGACAATTTACGGAAAGAAAAGCAGGCAAAAAATGAGCGAAAATAATCAAAAAAGAAAAATTATAGTTTCGGAAAAAACTTTTGAGAAAATATCTGAAGCCTTAAAAGATGCTATTAGTATGGAGGGCTTTGAAATTGAGGTTATCCCTAATGATAAATTTAAAGAAAGAATAAGAAAAGCAAATAAAAATGATTTTGTATTCAAAGATGAAGAAACCGAAACTATGGTGTTAGAATTTAAGATGCCGCCTGAAATCGGATATTCAGAAAAATTTTTTCCTTTAAAAAAGCAAAAAATGTATGTGCCCAAAACCATCGGCAAGCCCAT
>JAFTNB010000231.1 GCA_017452115.1 Alphaproteobacteria bacterium | reverse complement strand
ATATTTTAAGTAGTAAAACAATAATTGGTGTTGTTGTTAAAGCTAATGAATTAGTAATGAGTAAAAGGTCTAGTTCGCAGATTAAATGGGCAAATAGCTATGTAAATGTAGAAACTGTTACAGATTATGATGATAAGAATCATTTGAAAGGTCAGTATACGGGGAAATCAGATACTGCAGCAATTGTTGCCGCACATCCAAATGATACAGCATCTAATAATGCTGCTAAATATTGTAATTCTTATTCTACAGCAGGAACAAGTGCAGGAAATTGGTATTTACCATCTGGTGGAGAATTATTTGATTATTTTTCTTCTAATCAAAGTATTTTGAAACCTGTTTTTGCTAATTTAGGCTGGAGTACGGATAGTTACTATTGGTCAACATCAGAAAATTCAAGTGCTTATGCTTGGCAGTTAACTTTTGAAAGCTTATATCGCTTTACGGAGAGAAAAGATTTGTCTTGGTATGTTAGTTGTTATTTAGAAATCTAACTTTTCCTATATTATTATGTAATTTTCTTTCTCTAATGAAATAAGCCTCAAAGGTATTAATATATCTTTGAGGCTTTCTTTTATGTGTGGAAGCTGAATAAAAATCTTGCGATAGACTGGATTATTATGTATTTTGAGAATAAATATATATGTGTTTTATAAAGGAATTTTATAATGATAGCCAAGTTAAAGGGTATTATTGATACAATTGGCGAAGATTATTGTATTGTTGATGTCAATGGAGTTGGGTATTTAGTATTTGCCTCTTCGAAAACATTATCTCGTTTGTTTAAAGGTGAGGGAGCAACTTTGTTGATTGAAACAATAGTACGTGATGATAGTATTTCTCTCTTTGTGTTTGCAGATGCTTGGGAGAAAGAATGGTTTAGTACTTTGACTAAAGTTCAAGGGGTTGGAGCAAAAGTTTGTTTAAGTATTCTTTCTGTGCTTACTCCTGTACAATTGGCACAAGCAATTTCGGCTCAAGATAAGTCTTCTTTTACGCGAGCTTCCGGAGTTGGACCAAAACTTGCTGCCCGTATTGTGACCGAGCTTAAGGATAAGATAGTAACTATTCCGATTGTTGATAGCATTAAGGATATGGAAATGAGTACAAATATTACTCCAAATGAGGAAGCTGAAAGTTATGCGACTTCTGTAGCTGCTCTGAATGCAACAGAGAATCCAATGATGACTGAAGATGCAATTTCAGCTTTAATTAATCTTGGTTATCAACGTCTTGAAGCGTATAAAGCTGTAAATAAAGCAGCATTAGAAAATCCTAATGCCGATACATCAGCTTTAATTAAGGCTGCTCTTAAAGAATTTGCCAGAAAGGATATTTGATGGAAAATGAAAGACTCGTTAGTCCGCATAAAACTATGGAAGACGAAAGCAGCGTAAATACTCCAATTAGTTTGCGTCCGACAAGTTTGAATGATTTTGTGGGACAAAGGACTGTTTGTGAAAATTTGAAGATTTTTATTGAAGCAGCAAAACAAAGAAAAGAAGCGTTGGATCATGTGTTGTTATTTGGGCCTCCCGGTCTTGGTAAAACAACTTTAGCTTCAATTGTAGCAAAAGAATTGGGAGTGGGGTTCCGAGCAACTTCTGCTCCAATGATTTCTAAATCAGGTGATTTGGCGGCAATTCTTACGAATCTGGAAGCTAATGATGTGTTGTTTATTGATGAAATTCATCGTCTTAATCCGGCAATTGAAGAAGTTTTATATTCTGCTATGGAAGATTTTCAGCTCGATTTGATTATTGGGGAAGGACCTTCAGCACGTTCGGTACGGATTGATTTGCAGCCATTTACGCTTGTTGGGGCAACAACTCGTTCGGGTATGCTTTCTACGCCATTACGTGAACGTTTTGGTATTCCATTGAGATTAGATTTTTATACTCCTGATGAATTGGAAAAAATTGTCGCACGTGGAGCTGCAATGTTAGGAGTTCCAATGTCTAAAGAGGGAGCTATGGAAATTGCTAAACGTTCACGAGGAACACCTCGCGTGGCCGGACGGTTATTACGTAGAGTTCGTGATTTTGGTGCCGTTTGTGGGGCAGAACAAGTGGATACTAAAATTGCAGATAATGCTTTGCAGCGTCTTGATGTTGATAATTATGGTCTGGATGCTTTTGACAGACGTTATCTTAATTGTATTTTGCAAAATTATGGTGGTGGTCCGGTGGGGGCAGATACATTAGCTGCTGCGCTTTCTGAAGAACGAGATACGATAGAAGAAGTAATAGAACCTTTTTTGTTGAAACTCGGTTTTTTACAGCGTACGCCAAGAGGGCGGGTTATTTCGGATTTGGGGTGCCGATATTTGGGAGTGCCAAGTTTGAAGAAAAATGTAAAACAATATGATTTGTTGGATATAGCTGAGGAATGATATGGACGTAAAAGATTATTTGGAACGTGAAATAACAGAAAATGGTGTTTTTAATTTACCTGTACGTGTTTATTATGAAGATACTGATGCTGGTGGAATCGTATATTATGCGAATTATCTTAAATTTGCAGAACGAGCTCGAACTGAATATTTACGAACGATTGGGATGGAACAAAATGCAGCTTTAAAAGCAGAAGAAAGAATCGGTTTTGCGGTAAGACATTGTGAAATTGACTATCAAAAACCAGCGGTGCTTGATGATTTGCTTAATGTTAGTTGCAAAATTGTGGAGTTGGGTGGCGCTTCTTGTACTATGTTGCAAGAAATTTCTCGAGCAGATGGGACATTATTGGTATGTTTGAAAGTAAAGGTAGTTTGTATGAATTTATCAAAGATGCGTCCGGTACGTCTTCCTGAATATTTAGTGCAGAAGATTGAAAAATATATTTAAATTAATTGAATCTTTAATAATTTATGTTAATCATTAAACAGTTTTTTTTTGATATATAAGTGAGATTTTACAATGGAAACAGAAACATTATCTGATGTGACTAATGCAGCTTCTGCGATGTCAATGTGGGATTTGGTATGGGCCTCTGATATGGTTACCAAAGTGGTAATGATTGGTCTTATTGCTGCTTCAGTTTGGTGTTGGGCTATTATTATTGAGAAATTTGGGACTTTACGTCAAGTGAAACTTAAATCTAATAAGTTTGAAGAACGTTTTTGGTCCGGCGGTTCCTTAGACAGATTGTATGATGCTATTGGTAATCATCCCGCAGATCCAATGTCAATGATGTTTGTGTCGGCGATGAAAGAATGGAAACGTACTAATATTATGAAATCAAAAACAGATCGCGGTTTGCGAGGTGTTTCTTTGCAGCAGCGTATTGAAAAAGCAATGATGGTGTCTATGGATAAAGAACTTGAAGAACTTGATACACGTATGGGATTTTTGGCTTCTACCGGTTCTGCTGCTCCTTTAGTTGGATTATTTGGTACGGTTTGGGGGATTATTAATAGTTTTAATGCAATTGCTGCAACACAAAGCAATTCGTTGGCGGCAATGGCTCCCGGAATTGCCGAAGCTTTATTTACAACGGCATTTGGTTTGATTGCTGCGATTCCGGCAGTAATTGCTTATAATAAAATTTCGTCAGATATTGATAGATATGCTAAGAGATTGGATAATTTTATGGTGGAGTTTTCAAGTATTCTTTCTCGTGAAATTGATGACAGCGCAATTAAAGCAGAAATGGCTGGAGAATAATAAAGATGTATTATTGGCAGAATAATAATCATCGCCCTCGAATGTGCCGCAGAAATGCCGAAATTAACATTACTAATCTGATGGATGTTATGATGGTGCTGTTGGTTGTATTTATGGTGGCTGCTCCGTTAATGACATCCGGTATTGCACTTAATTTGCCTAAAGTGGGCGGAAAAGCTTTGGAAGGAAAAGAAACCTCTATTAATATAAGTGTGGATAAAGAGGGATATTATTATATTGGAGAAACAGAAATTCCAGCAGATAAAGTAGTTGAAAAAGTTAAAGCTATTGTTGCTGCTAATCCTGAATTGAGTGTGACAATTTCCGGAGATGGTAGTGCTGAATATGGACGTGTTATCGGCTTAATGGCTTTGTTGAAAGAAGCCGGATTTGAAAAAGTCGGGCTAAAGACTGAACCTAAACATAGGAATATGAAGAAATAACAATCAATGAAAAATGCGCTGAAAAAATCTATTGCTTTGCATCTATTGGCTTTTTTGCTGATTGTGGTGGATTTGCCTTTGTTTTGGCGTAATAAAATTACAATGGATCAGGTGCCGATAGTGGTAGATTTAAAAGATGTGAAAATTTCTGAAGTAACCAATCTGCCCCCCAAAGCTAGGTTGGGAGATGAAGATAAAGAGGCAGCCAGAGTTAAGCCTAAAAAGGAAAAACCAAATTATGATAAGGATGTGGCGGAAGAAGAAGTAAAACCAGTCGAAAAACAAGATAAACCGCAAGAACAGAAAGCAGAAAAAGCAGATGTCGAGCCGGAACCTAAAAAGGATTATTTAGCTGCGCCAAAACCTCAAAAAACTAAAACTGAAGTAAAGAAAAAGCCGGCAAAGAAAATTATGCCGCCGAAATCAAAGCCTAAACATAAAATTGAGAAATCCAAACCTAAAGAAGATAAAAAATCTCCTGAATTAGCAAATCCGCTCAAGAGTTTGCTTGCATCTGTTAATCAGATGGAGAAAAACATTGGAACTCAAGATACGGAAGCTACTATTAAAACTGGAACTAAAGTTGAAAATATGGGAGTTGAAGGTGGAACAAAAGGTTCATATTTTAGTGAACTTTCGATTTCGGAAATTGATGCGATTGCAGGACGGTTGCGTGCCTGTTGGAATTTGGATCCCGGCGCTATGGGGATTGAAAATATGATAGTAGAAATTAGAGCTTCGCTTAATCAAGATGGTTCAGTGCGTAAAGTTGATATTCTTGATACGTCACGGTATAATTCAGATAATCATTTCCGCTCGGTAGCGGATAGTGCACGGCGAGCTGTACATATTTGCGGTCCGTATAAGATTTTTGCAGAGAGATATGCAGATAAATATGATAAATGGAATACATTGCTGTTACGGTTTAATCCTTTGAATATGCAAATTAATTAAAATAGTTTGTAGAATTTTGGTGTCACGGATTGTAAAATTCGTGACATTTTTTTCATGTAAAAACAGAAGAATGTACAAATATTTTCATTTCGCCGCCAAATATGTTTGACATGTAATAAAATATGTTTTATACTT
>JAFTNB010000230.1 GCA_017452115.1 Alphaproteobacteria bacterium | reverse complement strand
GTCTTTCCTTTAGTTGGGTTTATCTAACTGTCGGTAGGATTGGGAGCGCAAGTAGGTCGTAAATATGCTAGTGGCAGTATCTTTGCTGCATTAGTTTCAGCTGGAGCTGCGGTATTTTTGTTGTTTCGTCTTTGGGGAGTCAATTGGGTTATTGAAGATACCAATATTTGGTTTGTGCCTGCTTTAGTTAATGCCTTATTTGCTCTATCAGTTTTACTTGTACGTATTAATGTTCTGCATAGTAAGTTAGCGGAAGCTGCTATAGAAATAGAAAAAAATAATCATCGTTTGCAAGAAATTGTAAAATCATCTCCATTCCCTATCATTATTTCTCGTTTAAGTGATGATAAAATAATTTTAGCTAATAATAATGCAATTAAACTTTTTGGTATTTTACCTCAAGAAGTAGAAAGATACCGTTTACGAGATTTTTTTGTTGATGCCGATAATCGTCGCTTGCTTAGCGAACGTTTGGAAAGAGAACGAGAAGTCCAAGATTTTGATGTTTTGGTAAAAACACCAACCGGAGATAGTCCGTTCTGGTTGTTAGCTTCAGCCAACATTATTGATTATAATAATGATATTGCTTTGTATTCTGCTTTTCAGGATATTACAGGTCGAAAAAATCGTGAAATGTTGCTCAAAAATCAAGCTATTCGAGATCCTCTAACTTCTCTTTATAATCGCCGTTATTTTGAAGAAGAGGTATTTAATCGGATTCTCGTCGCCAAAACAACTAAAGAAAGTTATAGTGTTTTAATGATAGATGCGGATCATTTTAAGCGGGTTAATGATACTTATGGGCATAAAACCGGCGACAAAGTCTTGATAGAACTTGCGGCTACTGCTGAAAAAGCTTTGCGTGATAATGATATTGTAGCTCGCTATGGCGGCGAAGAATTTGTAATTTTCTTGGATAAAGCCAATGCCGAGAAGGCCGCAGTTGTAGCTGAAAGATTACGTCAAAGTATGTCTTCTATAGTTGTTTATAGTGATGAAGGTGAAGAAGTCCGCTTTACTGTAAGCATAGGTGTTTCTTCTTCTGATGTTTCCGATAATGTTGATACTTTGATTAAAACCGCAGATGAAGCTTTGTATCGCGCAAATCAAACTGGACGTAATCGTGTTGAGGTTTTTCATCGTTCTGATTTGCAAATGTTTAATCATCATGAAAATATGGAACGTAAAGATTTTGCACAAAATCATCATCCGGTTTTTGATGGGGAAGATAATCGTGAAATATCTTTGCTTGATGGTATATCATCCAATCAAATTCATGATAATAATGTTGAAATCGAAGACAAAAATAATACCTCTGAGGTTTAAGAAGTATATTTAGTTATGACATGTATAAATCAAAATGTTTGTGGTGGTTGTGTTTATCGTTCTCTGCACAAGGATGAATATTGTAGCTATAAAATAACATCTTTACAAAAGGTATTAAGTGCGCTTTCTCAAAAAAATATTCATTTTGGAGTCCCTGTTTTTATTGGAGATGGTGTTCGTCGTCGTACCGGTTTGGCTTTTAAATATCAAAAAGGTAATGTTGTTTTTGGTTTCAATCAGTTCCATAGCAATGAAATTGTTGATATAAACTTATGTCCCTTGTTGTTACCGGAAATTAATTCTCTTTTACCTCAATTACGTAAATTATTGAACGAATTATGTTCTGTTTATCCTATCCCTATAGGTAAAAAAAAGCACAAAAATTTATGTCAAAATATAGTTTGTGGTGACATATATATTTGTGCTGCCGCTAATGGTTTAGATATTGTTCTTGAAATTGATGCAGAATTAAATTTAGAACACCGTATGATAATTTTTGAGTGGGTACAATCAG
>JAFTNB010000229.1 GCA_017452115.1 Alphaproteobacteria bacterium | reverse complement strand
TGCTTCAATTTATGGACATACTAAAGCTGCGGCTGAAAAACTTAAAGAAATACTCGAAAATAAAGGTGCTCCCAAAGTTGCAATTGCTGATTTAGCTCGTTATGATATGGCTGAAGCGGTTGAAGATGCTTTTCGTTACGACAGATTAGTTTTGGCCTCAGTTACTTATGATGGTGGAATTTTCCCCTTTATGGCTGCATTCCTTGCTCGCTTAAAATCCAAAAATTATCAAAATCGCAAAGTAGCATTTATTGAAAATGGTTCTTGGGCCCCTATGGCTGCCAAGAAAATGCGTGATGAATTAGAAGGATTAAAAGATATTACTTTCTTGGAAAATAAAGTTACAATTAAGTCCGCTATGAAACAAGAAAATATTAAAGAACTTGAAATATTAGCCGATGAATTGTTAAGCAAATAAAAATCAATTAAGGCAAGAAATAATAATGAAAAATTTTTTAATGGGATTACTCGTAATATCTATGGGGGTGCTTATATTATGGGGATTTTCTGGGCAATATCATATTAATTGTGATAGTGAGGGGAATTGTACCTATCATGAAACTAAAGATTACCCAAAAAAATCACCCTTAATCATTACAGTTTTCAGCTTCGTGATGGTGATGAGTTATTATGCTATGATACTTCTACAAGGAAGAGCACTGAAGGTAATAAATATAAAGTATTGATAAGAAATGAATATGGTAAAAACTACGCTAGTGCTAACGGTTTTACTTGGGATGAGTGTACCAAACAACGCCAAAAATTGCAAGAAGCGCTTGATAAAGCAGACAAAAGTCTCACGTTCAGCGATAACATTGTGCCGAGCCGTGTATGGAAAATGGTTATAGCAGCATGCTGTCTTTGTTTTTGGTTTGGAATACAAATTATGCTAGGTAAAGGTACAAATAATATCAATACTCGTATACATTAAAAGTTAGTAATCTTGACTGTTTTTAAATGCAGATTTTTGTATCTGATATTGCGAATTATTTATGGTTCTGGCAATATCTTGTTCAATCGTGTCCCTCTCAAATACAATGCCGTGAATGCCGATGGATTTTGCAGCTTCAACATTTGTGGGCTTATCATCAATAAAAACCACTTCTTGCGGTTTGGCATTTAAGTTTTGCAAAACAGTTTGATAAATATGCATATCCGGTTTTAACATTCCTAA
This sequence comes from Alphaproteobacteria bacterium, assembly GCA_017452115.1. Taxonomy (GTDB): domain Bacteria; phylum Pseudomonadota; class Alphaproteobacteria; order RF32; family CAG-239; genus MGBC133411. Next base: position 2,800 of record JAFTNB010000229.1, on the reverse strand, counting down.
CTCATAAGAAGTAAAAATTAGTTCATTATCAGTCAAATTTTGCGCTGTATCAGATAAATTAGGTAAAGCATTTGATAGTAAACAAATCTTAATATTATTACGGCGTAATTTCTCCATTACCTTAAGTGTTTCTGGAAAACAATTACCAACACCTTCATGCATTGCATTATTGATTTTCGCATTTATATCCGGAAAATACACTACATCACAATGCTTACATAAATATTTACAAAATTGTTCAATTTTTATTTCTCCTCGCATGAACGGTTTATAATCAAATGACTTAATTCCGTTATGTTTAACAAATCTTTGTAGATTCTGTGTTTGCGTTTGCAAAAACTTGTTTAACGGATTTAACGAATAAGGATAACAAACTTGTCCAACATCAAAAATTGTAAATTTAATCATATTTTAAGCTATTTAATTTGAGTTTTATATAGTGCCGCATATACGGAATTATCATTAGCCAGCAATTCTTCGTGAGTTCCTGTTTCTACTATTTCTCCATAATTTACTACCACGATTTTATCCGCATTTCTAACCGTAGATAATCTATGTGCAATGATGAATACAGTTCTGTCTTTCATCAAGTTATCAATAGCTTGTTGAACAACCGCTTCTGATTTATTGTCTAATGCTGATGTCGCTTCATCCAAAATTACTATTGGCGCATCTTTAATAAAAGCACGAGCAATGGCTATCCGTTGTTTCTGCCCACCGGATAATAACACTCCTCGTTCACCGATTTGCGTATCTAAACCTTTTTCCAAACTTCTGATAAATTCTTCCAAGCAGGCGGATTTTATCGCTTCATCAAGTTTTTGTTGACTGACATCGGTTCTTCCTAATAAAATATTTTCTCTAATTGTGCCGGCAAATAAAAAATTATCCTGAAACACTATTGCGATTTTATCACGTAAGGAATTAAGTTCTAAATCTCTAATATCTTTTCCGTCAATTGTAATATTGCCGGATTTTATATCATAAAATCGAGGCAGCAAATTAACTAAAGTTGTTTTACCGCCGCCGGAATTACCCACAAACGCAATAGTTTCGCCACATTTAATCTTTAGATTTACATTTTTCAAAATTGCTTTATTTTTTACATATTCAAAACACACATTTTTATATTCTATGGTATTTTCTACTTTTTTTAATTCTTGTGCATTAGGCTTGTTATGAATTAGCGGAACACTTTCCAATAATCCAAATACTCTCTCCATTGCCATTAATGCCATTTGTACGGAATTAAAATTGTTGCCGATTGATTTAATCGGATTATAAAGCATTATCAACGCCGTAATAAAAGATACAAAATTTCCGGGGCTGATTTGTTTGGTTACAATCAGATAACTTCCTAACCAAATAACCGCAGCGATTCCCAGAGATACGATAAAATGCATCAACGGTGACATTATGCCGGTACGTTGAATCATTTTCATACCTAATTTAAATACGGAACGCAATGTTTCCTGAAAACGTTGATTTTGATAATCATAAAGATTATACGAAGTTACAATGCGATTACCGTTAAAAGTTTCATTGTAATGCGTCATAACTCTTGCGCCGGAAAATATTGTTTTATCCATTACCGATTTAATCTTCCGTTTGACAGTTGTTAACGGATATAGAGCTCCCAATAATACTACAACTGCAACTAATGCTAACTGCCATGAGTTATAAAACAATACGGCAATGAGCGAAATAGAAGAAAATACACGTGTTGTAAAAAGCTTAAGGTTAGATAATAGACCGCTGCAGGCTAAATCCACATCATTATTAAAACGGAATAAAACATCACCGGAATTCATCTTGTCAAAATATGCAGCATTATAATGCATCAGCTTGTCAAACAAATCAATTTTCACACCTTGAGCAATCTTTTGTCCCACCCAAGTATTAAGATAAGTTGCGGAGTAATTTAAAATACTTTGTACGGAACTAAAAAGAACAATCAGCAAAGGAATAAACATTGTCTGTTGTGCAGTAGTTTGTTGTTCCAGCATTACCACATCCATATAAGGTTTTAATGACCATGCAATAACTGCATCCATAGAACCGATAGGAATTGTAATCAAAACTGCAATTAAAGCCCGAACCCAATATGGTTTTATATATGGATATATTTTTGTGTAGTTTTTTACTACATAAAGATTTTTAATTTTATTTTTCAAGCCATTCATATCAGTACAAACTCTTCGTATATTTAGAATTTAATTTTATATTATTTTTTCTGATTATTATATTTTTTTCTTATTTGTCCCCAATATATTATATTCGGCTATAAAATGAATAAACGTTTACCGACAAAATATTGTTTATTTTATCATAGGATGCTTGACTCATTTGTATATAAGGTAGTATAAAAATTTAACGTTCGTTTAAATGACTATTAGGTGCAGAGATTCTTTATCTGTAAATGCTGCATCCTTGCAAGGAGAATATCATGGAGTACATAATTGTTCAGGCCGGTGGACGGGGTTCAAGATTAGAAACATTAACAACTAACAAACCCAAGGCGCTTGTTCCGGTTGATAATAAACCCATGATTTTTCATCTGTTTAATAAATATCCTAAAGCCAAATTTAATATTATTTCTGATTACAAAAAAGATGTTTTTAAACGCTATTTGCAAGCTTTTGCTAAAGTTGATTATGAAGTAATCGAAACTTCTAAAAAAGGTACTTGCTCCGGTATTGGTGATTGCTTAAAAGATATTCCGTCCGATTCAGCGTTTATGCTTATATGGTGTGATTTGGTACTGTCAAATATTGTCGGAAATATAGATTCGAATGTTGAT
>JAFTNB010000228.1 GCA_017452115.1 Alphaproteobacteria bacterium | reverse complement strand
TCGTTACCGGCTCTAGAACCTCCGGCAACAAACACTCTTAAGCCATCTTCATTATTTTCTTGGCGAAAAGAATCAACTAACTCTTCAACTGTTTGATTGCTGCAATTTTCCATATTAAATCTCCGGAATGTCACCTAATGCCTGCAAACGATAAAATTCTGCGGCAAATTCTTCTAATTTATCCTCGGCAAGGGCTTGTCTAATTCCCTGCATAAGGCGCTGATAATAGCGAATATTGTGCCATGTCAGCAACATAACAGCCAAAACTTCATTACATTTCTGCAAGTGATGAATATAAGCACGAGAATAGTTTTTGCAAAGAGGGCAATCGCACTCCGCTTCCAAAGGACGAGCATCCTCACGGTGACGTGCATTGCGAATATTAATAGGTCCTCTTGCAGTAAAGGCTTGAGCTGTTCTGCCACTGCGAGTAGGCATCACACAATCGAACATATCAACACCACGCAACACTGCCCCCATAATATCATCAGGACGCCCTACCCCCATAAGATATCTTGGTTTGTCTTGGGGCAACATATCCGGAGCATAGTCTAAAACCTTAAACATTATCTCTTGCCCCTCACCTACAGCCAATCCACCAATAGCATAACCGTCAAAACCGATTGATTTCAATTTTTCTGCAGAAAAAGCTCGCAAATCCTGATAATCACCGCCCTGCATAATGCCAAAAATACCATAGCCATCACGATCAATAAAAGCATCACGACTTCTTTGAGCCCAACGCATGGACATTTCCATAGATTTTTTCACCTTATCATGCGGCGCCGGTAATTTGACACATTCATCCATACACATGGTAATATTGGAATCCAATTTATGCTGTATTTTAATGGACTCTTCGGGACTTAAAAAAAACTTTTTACCATCAACATGAGAGCTGAAAGTTACGCCGTCTTCGGTAAGTTTACGCAAGCCGTCAAGACTCATTACCTGAAAGCCGCCAGAATCGGTCAAAATAGGTTTATCCCAATTCATAAATTTATGAAGCCCCCCCATTTTCTCGACTAAATCCGCTCCGGGGCGAAGCATAAGATGATAAGTATTGCCTAGCAAGATTTGCGCTCCGGTTGAGGCAACAGATTCCGGCATCATTGCTTTGACTGTTCCGCAAGTTCCAACCGGCATAAAAGCAGGGGTATCTACTATTCCATGTTTGGTATGCAGTTTTCCTAATCGGGTTTTTCCAGATTTTTTTAAAATTTCAAACTTTAGCGCCATAATTCAAATTCCTTTATATTTGGCGTTATTGTGCCCTATTTTGAAGTAATTAGCAAGGAGTTTTTATATATAAAAAAGGCGGAATAGTTGCTCCGCCTTAACTAAAATATTATTCATCATCTCCGGTAAAATTGCTATCTATTGACTCTCCGGCAGCACGCACGGTTCGAATATAATCAACACCATACTCATTTAAGGATTTACGCAAGCGGCGAATATGCACGTCTACAGTCCGAGATTCAACATAAATATTATCCCCCCAAACATTTTTAAGTAAATACTCTCTGGAGAAAACTTTTCCGGGGGTTTCAATTAAGGTTTTCAGTAATCTAAACTCTGTTGGACCTAAGTGAATATAATTATCTCCACGACGAACTTTTTTCTCAACTAAATCCATTATAATATCTTCAAAAACCAGTTCCTTTTCAACAATCGGTTCAGGAGCACGGCGGATATTAGTTTTGACACGGGCCATAAGTTCAGGAATAGAAAAAGGTTTAGTAACATAATCATCAGCGCCGGCGGAAAGTCCTTTTACTTTATCTTCTTCTTCACCTTTAGCGGTAAGCATAATTACCGGAATATTTTTAATATCTGGCTTATTCCGAATCATTTTACATATTTCAACACCGGAAATTTCCGGCAGCATCCAATCCAACAAAATTACTGACGGATGATTAGCTTCAATTTGAGCAATGGCACGATTACCTCGGGACTCCCAGACAACATTATAGCCTTCTTTTTCCAGATTATACTTGAGAATCAACGCTAATGCTTCTTCATCTTCAATAATCATGACCGTATGTTTCATCTCATATCTCCCGTAATGTTATTTGAATGAATTTAGAATAGATATCTTATATTAAAATTACCTTAAAGAATCTATATTACGAGCATAATCTCCGCCGGAAAATACTGCAGTTCCGGCAACTAATATATCAGCTCCGGCAGAAATGCACCGAGCTGCGGTCAATGGGTTAATCCCCCCATCAACTTCTATTTCTATATTTTTATCACCTATCATATTTTTTATTTTGCTAATTTTATTTATGGCACTATCAATAAATTTCTGCCCTCCGAACCCAGGATTTACGCTCATAACCAAAATCATATCAACCTTATCTAAAACATATTCTAATATCGTTTCCGGTGTAGACGGGTTAAGCGCAACTCCGGCTTTTAAGCCATAAGAACGAATTGTTTGCAAAGTCTTATCTAAATGCGGACAAGTTTCAGCATGAACAGTAATAATATCTGCGCCGGAAGCAATAAACCACGGTATCATTTCATCTGGATTTCTTACCATTAAATGTACGTCAAAGGGAAGTTTGCTATATGGGCGTAAAGATTTGACAACTGTAGAACCAAAAGTCAAATTAGGAACATAATGTCCATCCATAATATCCAAATGCAACATATCGGCACCGGATTGTTCTAATTTTTCAACTTCTCTTTGAAGATTGGCAAAATCAGCTGATAGTAAGCTGGGAGCAATTTTTACCATTTTTAATCCTTTCTGTTTTTTATTAACAATACATCAATTGAGCTAAAAAACTATTAAAATATCTATCTTGTTTTTTGTTTCTTAATGATTACTTCTTCTGCAAAATCAGTTCAACAATGTTATAAAGGAGTATAAACTTATGGCTGAAATTGCACAAAAAATATCAAAAACTAACCATCCGGAACTTTTAGATATGCTAAATATTGCTTTTGCTGAAGAATGGCTGGCCTATTATCAATATTGGATTGGTGCCTATGTGGCTAAAGGTCCGATGCGACCGGAAATTACCGAAGAATTCAATGAACATGCAGAAGAAGAACTTAATCACTCTAAATGGTTGGCAGAACGAATTTTACAATTGGGGGGAATACCACTGCTTGATCCCGATGAATGGAAAAAAAGAGCTTTATGCAAATATGAAGCTCCTATTGATGAATATACGGTAAAATTATTGGAACAAAATCTCACAGCCGAAAAATGTGCTATTGCTCGCTATCAAAAAATTTGTGAAATAACTGAAGGAAAAGATTATCAAACTTTTCATGTGGCTCGAAAAATATTAAAAGAAGAAATTGAGCATGAACAGGAAATTTTTGATTTTAT
>JAFTNB010000227.1 GCA_017452115.1 Alphaproteobacteria bacterium | reverse complement strand
ACTTCAAAAGAATCCGTAGGATCCGTACGAGAGATTTTGAGAGCAATGTTTCCTTCAGCTTCTTTGCAAAGTCTATCCCAAATCATACGGGAGGTAACTTTATCTCCTTCTCGTCCGGCAAGAGGAGAATCGTTAATAGAAAAAGTCATAGCCAGAGTTGGTGGATCAATAGGTTGAGCATGGATTGCTTCACTTACTTCCATTGCGCAAATAGTATCGGCAACAGTTCCTTTGACAATACCAGCTACAGCAATAATATCTCCGGCGTGTGCTTCTTCCAGACTTTCGCGATTAAGACCACGGTATGCTAAAATTTTACTGATACGTACTCGTTCAATTTCGTTGTTATCGCGGTTTAGAACTTTAACCATATCGTTTACATGCAGGGTTCCGCTTTGTACTTTTCCGGTTAACAGTCTTCCAATAAATTTATCGGCTTCCAAAGTAGTGGCAAGCATTGAGAAAGGTGCGTTTGCATCGCATTGTGGGGCTGGGACATAAGAACAAATTAGTTCAAAAAGCGGTTTTAGGTCTATTTTTTCATCTTTCAGATCTTTTACAGCCCAACCATTCCGTCCGGAAGCATAAAGAACAGGAAAGTCAAGCTGTTCATCGGAAGCGTCAAGACTTACAAATAAGTCAAAAACTTCGTTTAATACTTCATCAACACGAGCATCCGCTTTATCTGCTTTGTTGATTACTACTATTGGGCGCAAACCTACTTTTAGGGCTTTGCCAAGAACAAATTTTGTTTGAGGCATAGGGCCTTCTGAAGAATCAACAAGTAAAACTACGCCATCTACCATAGATAAAATACGTTCAACTTCACCACCAAAATCAGCGTGTCCAGGGGTATCGACAATATTAATATGTATACCATTCCAATTTACAGAGGTGCATTTGGAAAGAATTGTAATGCCTCTTTCTCTTTCCAAATCATTACTATCCATGACACAAGTATCAACTTTTTGGTTATCTCTAAAAGTACCGCTTTGTTTTAATAATCCATCGACCAATGTTGTTTTACCATGGTCTACGTGGGCAATTATAGCAATATTTCTCATCACTTTTCCCTTTGTGAAAATTTTTAAAAATTGGCTATAAAATACCAAGAGGATTTTAAATTTCAAGTATTTAATCAAAAAAAATTGACATATTTGTCAAATGGAATTATATTCTGGTGCTAAATCCAAATTATTAAATATTAAGCCTATGAAATTTGTAATTATTTTGGGAAGTATCGCATTGGGTATATCCGTGCTGTTAATGATTATTGCTTTGATTTTGAAGTATGGAATTGATACAGTTTGTTATAGGATGTTGTTGAAAACCAAAGTTTTGCGTTTTCCGGTTTTTATGGCAGAAGACAGATTGGAAAAGATGATTTCTAAGCCAATGAGTTTATCAGATTTGCGTTGTTTGGTTAAGTATCGGTTGCCGTCATTACCAGAGCGTTATTTATGGGATTATATTCGCCCATTTCAGACTATTGGTGCCATGCTGGTTATTGGTGGTAATATGCATTGGTTCGAATCAGGATTTGTGCTGATTGTTTTGTTGTTATCTGCACTTGTGCTTCCTTTTGCGATGTTTATTCTAACAATGTATTTAATTTTGGGAATTGAAAAAATTTGTTGGAGTAGAATTAATAAAAATTATGCCGAAGTCCCTGAGTAAAATCAGGGACTTTTCTTTTTTGTCAGAAAGTGTACTTTTAAATTTGAAAATGAAAATTAAATATAATACACTGGCACTAAGTTGTAATTATATATGTAAGTTGTAGGTGTTATATGTCTTTTAAGGCGAAACGATTTTTCAAGAAATTAGTATCTTGGATTGTTTTGTTCTTTTTTGCTTTTGCTGCTTATATGCTTTATTCTCAATTATCAAAATATGAATTTGAGGATATTAAAAATGCAGTACTGAGTATTCCAACCAAAAATTTGTGGTTTGCAGCTTTTGCTTCTTTGGGAGGGTATATTGCCTTATCTTCTTATGACTTTTTAGCTTTGCGTTATATTAAACGCAAATTGGCTCCGTGGAAATGGATTTTTGCCGGTTTTGTCGGATTTTCTGTGAGTAATAATGCCGGTCATGCAATTGTGTCCGGAGGGGCTATTAGGTATCGTTTGTATGCAAGGTGGCGTTTCCATGCTTCCGACATTGTGAAAATGGTAACTTTTTCAGGATTCACTTATTTGGTGGCTTGTTTCTTTTTGATTATTGTCGGATATATATTAACACCTGACCATGCGTTTGGTGCCGGTTCGGTTTCTAAATTGACTACAGAAATTGTTACTTTGGTTTCGGCAGTAGGGTTGCTTTTGTATTTTTGGGCGAGTTTATTTTATAACAAAACCTTTGTAATTAAAGATATTGCTTTTAATATGCCGTCATTTCGAATGGCGTTGGCACAAGTATTTATAGGTGGTGCGGATATTTTATTAGCATCATTAGTGCTTTATTTTTCAATAATACCTTTTTTAGATATTCCTTTTGATGTGTTTATGGGAGTGTTTATTATAGCGCAGGTTTTGGGTGTATATAGTCAAGTTCCCGGAGGATTGGGTGTTTTTGAAGGGTTGTTTATGTATATTATTCCTGGGGATGCTGATCCGGCATTATTGTTTGGAGCATTGATAGCATATCGGGTAATTTATTATGTATTACCTTTGTTAATTTCTGCTGTTATGTTGCTTTCTTATGAGGGATATTTGGCTTATAGCCGAAAACGCCGATTACGAGATTATTTACAACAAGTTGCAAAATAAAAAAATAAGCCGCAAGTGCAATGCTTGCGGCTTATTTTTAATTGCAGTTACCGAGAAATTCGTTTATTTGGAAACGAAAGTTTTCGGTGAAACTTATCGGATCGGATATTTCGTCTTGGAGTTGGCGTAATTTTTTATATCCAAAAACAGCTCCATCATTTATACGAACCAATACAACTTCTAATGGTTGGCGTAGATTATATGTTTCAATGAAATTATATTCATGAGGATTTTGATAGTTAATAATAAAAAGACTGTATTGGTTAGCATAATAACTATTATATATTTTTTCGATTAAGTCTATTGTCGGAAGGCATGAGGGGCAAGAATTATTGTTATAGAAAACATAAATAATGGATTTATTGCGATTGTTTGAATTTTCTGAAAAATAATGATTAATTGCTTCCATTCCGCTGTAATTTTGTTTAGGGCTTATGAATTGAGCAGAAACAATGCGGCATAGGAAACATAAGCAGATAATGAGTGAATAAAAAATTATGTTTTTCATTTTTGTTCCTTGGTCATTTTATATCAATAGCAGAACATGCGCGTCGTAACCATTCTTGTTCTTGATTATTAAGTAGAGGTGAGAGTTTCTCAAATACTGTTTGGTGGTAGTTGTTTAACCACATCAATTCATCTTGGGTTAATAAATGTTTATTAATCAAATTTTTATCAAGGGGGACTAAAGTTAATGGTTCAAATCCTAATGTAGGTTGTTCGAAATTGTCGTTAGAAATACGAACTACTTGTGCTAAATTTTCTATACGGATTCCGTAGTGATTTTCTTTGTAATATCCGGGTTCTATTGAAGTTATCATATGTTCTGATAAAGGAATATTCCCATTGCGGGAGGATATACTGCAAGGTCCTTCGTGTACATTAAGGAAAAATCCAACTCCATGACCGGTGCCATGAGAATAATTTTTGCCGTATTTCCATAATGGAGCACGGGCAATTGCATCTAAAGATAATCCGGTTGTGCCCTCAGGAAAATATGCATTTGCAAGAGCAATATGAGATTTAAGTACCAAAGTATAATCGTGAATCATTCCATCAGAAGGAGAACCAAGAGCAATTGTCCTAGTTATGTCTGTAGTACCATCCAAATATTGAGCGCCGCTATCCAGCAACAGCAATGAATCTGCTTGAAGGCTTAAGTTAGTGTTTTCTGTCGGGTGATAATGAATAATTGCGCTATTTGAAGCGTAGCCGGCAATCGTATCAAAACTGTTAGAAAAATAATTTTCTCCAGATTGGCGAAATTCATTTAGTTTGGCAACAATATCAAGTTCAGTTTTTCCTTGGTAGTTTTTT
>JAFTNB010000226.1 GCA_017452115.1 Alphaproteobacteria bacterium | reverse complement strand
TATATTGGGGCTGATGTTAAGTCTTAATGCCTGTGGAAAAGTTTCATCTCCGGTACCTCTGGAAGGCAGCGGTTATCCTCATACCTATCCAAGGCGATAATCATTGACGGAGAATATAGATGGCTGCAGAAGATAATTTTATGGAAGATATGATTCCTTATGTGGACTTTGCCGATAATGCGAATGAGAGAACACCTTGTGTTCTGGTGCTGGATTGTTCCGGCTCTATGCGGGGTGAGCCGATAAAACAGCTTAATGCCGGACTAAAAGCCTTAGAAAAAGAATTAAAAGAGGATATTGATGCTAGCTCAAGAGTCCAATTATTAATAATTAAGGCATTTGGTAAAGATGAAGCAAAAGTTGAATCTGATTGGATTGACGCAATGAATTTTGAAGCCCCCGCTATGGAAGCCGGTGGATTAACGCCTCTTGGTAAAGCTATGGAATTGGCTTTAAAAAAAATAGAAATTCAGAAATGTTTGTATGACAGTTGTGGAATTACATCAAAACGCCCTTGGATTTTTCTTATTAGTGATGGCGAACCAACGGATTATGATTGGGAACAAGTTGCTGAAAAATGTATTTATGCTCAACAAAATAAAAAAGTTGTAGTACATGCAGTTGGTACTCAAGGAGCAAATCTTGAAAAGTTAGCAAAATTTTCCACGATGAGTCCTAAACGTTTGACTGGTCTTAAATTTACAGAATTTTTCTTATGGTTAAGTCGTAGTGTGTCTTGCATATCAAAAGCGGCTCCTAATATTCCTGATTTGTTAGAAGATACGGCAGATTGGGATGAAGACGAAGCATAATCGAGTTCGAGTTGTGGCGGCTAGTGTGGCAGGACCTTTCCATTGCCACAAGAAATTGCCGTGTCAGGATTATTTTAAGTTCCGTCGGGAGGGCAAGAATTTTGTCGCAGTAGTATCAGACGGAGCCGGTTCTGCACGCTATGGTAAAGTTGGAGCGCGCGTGATTTGTGAAACTATTATTGATTACCTTAAGAATACCAAGCCCCACCAAGTTATAAATAAAACATGTCGTGCGGTAGAGATAGCAAGAAATAAACTTTGTCAACACCGGTTGAATAAAGGAAAAACAATAGAAAATCTGAATGATTTTGCGGCAACAATTGTTGGTGTCGTTTATAATGAAGGGCAAGGATGTTTTTTCCATATCGGTGATGGAGCTGCTTTAGCTTTTCATTCACATTGAGATTTAAGTGATTTCGTAGCCTCCCGTCCGGAGAATGGTGATTTTTCTTGCGAAACTTATTTTTATACTCAAGAAAATTGGCGTGCAAATTTGCGTTTTACTCGTTTTGAAGATTTTGATACAATTTTCTTGATGAGTGATGGGTTAACTAATTTTGCTTTTTCTAATAACTATCAATATTTAGAAAAAGGTTTTATTTTGCCGATTCATAATTTTTTGTCGGCTCAAAAAACACAAACACGAGCTTGTCGTGCATTAGCTAATACTTTGGATAATTCACAGGCACGTAAACTAAATTCTGATGATAAAACTTTATTATGGGCTCAGTTTTAAGGAGAAATAAATGTTAGAAAAATCATCTGAAATTATATGTTACAATGCTCTTTATGCTGACGGACGATTTGAAAAAATACGCCTTGGTGAATTAGTAAATCGTGGTGGCGCTGCCGGAAAAATATACCTTAATGCCGATAATCCGGAGCAAGTTATTAAGATATTTCATAAAAAACAAAAAAGTGATACCAATCGTCAAAAACTGACTGCGATGCTGCAGAATAATCCTCATATTGATCCTGTAGAAAAAGATGGTATCAAATATGTACAATTAGCTTGGCCACAAGCGATTCTTGAAGATGATAATGGCTTTTGCGTCGGGTACCTGATGCCATTAATCCGCATGGATAGTGCTGTATCTTTAGACCATTTTATGCAAAAAGCTATTCGTAAAAAACTTCATCTTTCTGAAAAATATGCTTGTCGTATTTTTGCAGCTTATAATGTTGCTTCTATTGTAACTTCTTTACATAAATGCGGACATTATATTGTTGACCTTAAGCCATCTAATGTATCGGTATATAAGGATACAATGCTCATTGCTATGGTAGATTGTGACGGATTTTCTATTAAAGGAGAAAAAAATAGATATCCGGCAGAATTTGTAAGTGAAGAATATATCTATCCGGAAGGAATGTCGCTTGGTTGTGATGAAATGGGCGAAGAACAAGATAAATTTGCTCTTGCGGTAAGGATATTCAAACTTTTAAATAATGGAATTCATCCTTATTCCGGTGTCCCTCGCAAAGAAGAAGATATGTTAACAATACAAAATCGCATAGAACAATATCATTATGCTTATGGATTATGGCCGGATACATATCAAGCCCCGCACCCTTATACAATTCATGAATATTTTGATAAGAATACGTTGGAAATGTTTGAAAGGGCATTTAGTAAAGCAGGTAACCGCCCCAGTGCCTATGAGTGGCAAGAGCACCTTTGGAAATTAATGCATAATCTTAAAACATGTAAAAAAGACCATAATCATGTTTATTTTACTTCTAAAGGCTGTGGTCTTTGCATGATAGAAGAAAAGTTTACTGTCGATATGAAAGATAAACTTCGACAAATGGAAACTCCGCGCATGGTCCGTGGAATGACGGTTTCTTCTCTTTCCGAAGCAAACATGAAAAGAACTAAAGCGGAAAAAATATTAAAAAATATTCGGATTCGTAATTTTAGCATTTTGGTAATTTCATTTTATATGTTATTTTTTACTTTTTTATCATGGATACTTAATCCTTTCACAGCAGTTATTGCTTCTTGTGGTTTAGGGATACAATCTTTTATGTTAACATTAATAATGTTAGGTATTCATTGGCTAATGAATAAGTTTAAATCTCAAATACCAATATTACAAAATAATGGAATCACACAAATGCTACAAGCATATGCTTTTTTTTGTATGCTGATTTGTTTAATAATTATTAATGATATACCCGATGATTTATTTACTTTAGCGGAATAATATATTTTATCTGATGTTTCTGTAGTTTTTTTTTGAAAAAGATATATTTTTTACTCAACAAATAAAAAAAAATATGTTAGCGTAAACAAAAATAAAACAATTATAAGGATATCATCGTGAAAAAATTAAATCCGATTATGTTATCAGGAAAAGAAGTTCTCCCCTTAATTGAGGGTGGAAAAGGTATTAATGCCAGCGATGGACGCAGTAGCGGTGCTTGGGCTCATGAAAATTGTGTGGGTACATTCTCCGGTGTTAGTCCTGATTTTTATGATTCTAAAGGTAATGTGATTATTGAAAAATTTTTCAAACGTATTCGCCAAGAACGTCATGAAGAAATGGTTGAATATGCAATTCGAGGCGGTATCGCCCAAGCTCAAGTTGCCCATGAAGTATCAGGTGGCAATGGTCGTATTCATATGAATATGTTATGGGAATTAGCCGATTCTCAAAGAATATTAACCGGTGTTTTAGAAAAAGCCAAAGGGTTAATCCATAGTGTTACCTGTGGTGCTGGGTTGCCTTACAATTTAGGAGAATTAGCATCAAAGTTCGGTGTCTATTATTACCCAATAGTTTCTTCTGCTCGTGCATTCCAAATTTTATGGAAACGCGCTTATCATAATTTTGTAGAATATCTCGGCGGTGTTGTTTATGAAGATCCATGGCTCGCCGGTGGACATAATGGATTATCTAATGCTGAAGATCCTACCAAACCTGAAAAACCTTATATGCGTTTGGTTGAACTTCGAAAAGCTTTAAATGCAATCGGATTGCAAGAAAAACCGATTATTTTGGCTGGTGGTGTATGGAATTTATCTGAATGGGAAGATTATATTGATAATCCGGAAATTGGTAAAATCGCATTTCAATTTGGTACTCGTCCGATGATTACTAAAGAAAGTCCTGTTAGTGATGCATGGAAAAAAGTAATGATGCAAGTTAAGAAAGGTGATGTTATTTTGCAAAAGTTTAGCCCTACCGGATTCTTTTCTTCTGCTATCAAAAATACTTTTCTTGAAAATTTAATCCGTCGTAAACATGGAGAAATTGCATTTAAATCTGAAATTGATGCAGAATATAATTATGAACTTAAAATTAGCGAAAACAAAAGGTTATATATCAAATCTGAAGATGTTGAGAAAGCTAATAATCAAATTAGTGCCGGATATACCGAAATTAAAGAAACTCCGGATAATACTATTGTATTTTTAACTCCTGATGAATGGAAACAAATGAAAATAGATAGAGCTAATTGTGTTGGTTGCTTATCTCAATGTCAGTTTTCTACATGGTCACAAGCTAAAGGCTCTACCGGACGTTTGCCGGATCCTCGTTCATATTGTATTCATAAAACACTTTATGAAGTTGGTCATGGAGGCAGTGTTAAAGATCATCTTTTATTTGCCGGACATCAAGTGTATCGTTTTGCAACAGATCCTCTTTATCGCAATGGTATTCCGTCAGTAAAAGAATTGATTGAAAAAATCAAAAGAGGCGAATAAAACAACAACAACCTCTGAATTTCTGTTTCAGAGGTTGTTTTTTTGCTCTTTTTAATGAAATTACTTAAATTATACATCCGGAAAAATATTCATTCCTCTTGGTAGTCTGCTCATCTGCATTTCAATTGATGTAGCTAGATTCAATTTTCCGCTCTTAATAATTCCTCGTACAGGATCTCCTTTTGTTGTATCTGGATTGGTAAATAAATACGATGTTGATGGCTTTCTATTTCTGATACCAAATAATGTTTGATGCATTACACCCAGCATACCGCGAGAGAATAAATCAAAAGCCAATTCTTCACTCATTTCAGTTGATGCCGCATATTTAACGACAGAATAAATAGCATCTGTTATATTATTAGCATGAATAGAGGATAATACCAAGTGTCCTGATGTCGCAGCTCTCAACACTTCACTTGCTGTATCAGGAGTACGGATTTCACCAACTAGAATATAACGAGGCTTTGAGCGTAGAGCTGATTTTAATGATGCTCCCCAGTTGCTTCCAGCTGGCTGGGTTTGTTTACATAATCCCAAACCGCCCTTTTGTGAACGGTATACACCATCTAAAGGCATTTCTGTAGGATCTTCAATTGTATATGCAAATCCACCTTCGAAAGCTAAAAATTCGCGTAATAAGGCAGATATTGATGTTGTTTTACCGCTACCGGTAGGACCGGACCCCAAAATAAGTCCGGAAGCATTGGTTAATGACAACAATAATTTTGTGAGTTCTCCCGGAAACCCTAGAG
>JAFTNB010000225.1 GCA_017452115.1 Alphaproteobacteria bacterium | reverse complement strand
GGCGATAATGCCTGCGGATGATACTAATAAATTGTCTTTGAGGGGGTGTTTAAAATATCTGCTATCTATAGGAACTGGTTTGACCCACCCAAAGACAAAGCCGCTACCAGATAATAGTAAAAATAAAGGCAGTATAATTGAACCGAAGTTATCAATATGCTTAATAGGATTTAAGCTTAAACGCCCATTTAAGCGAGCAGTCGGATCTCCCAATTTGTTAGCAGTCCAACCATGTGCAACTTCATGAATGATTATAGAAATAATCAATCCGGAGAGAAAAAAGAGTAGCGTTATTACACTTTCCATTGTTTATTTTTTCTTTACAATACAACTTCCACCTAAAACTTTAATATCTTTACAAAGATTATCGGCACCACTGCGATCATTAAATGCTCCGGCGTGTAAACGATAGAATGTGCCTTTGGCTCCGAGATCTGCAGTTTCAATTTCATGAGGCTGATTTTGTAAAACACGATACTTACTGGTAAGTGATTTCCATGAATTAGCAACAGCATTGCGATTGGTGGACGCCATTAATTGTACGCGCCATGGACCTGTTGCAGATACTATATTGTTTTCGGTTGATGGTGTTTTGACAATTTTAGGCTCTTTTGTTTCTTTAACCGGTTCCAATTTGATTGTTTCTGCAATCTTAGGAGTTTGATTAGTTTCTTCTTTAATAATTTCTTCAGCCGCTTTAATAGTTTTTTCTGTCGATGGTACTGACGGAGTATTTTCGGCAGTGACTTCAAAAATATTGGGGGTTTCATTCTCGGGTTTGATTTCTGGTAATTGCGGCTCTTCCGGAGGAGGGAGAATTCTTTCTACAGCCGGATTATCTGAGTTTTCTTTATCTATAATATTATATACAGTTTTGTCTTGGTTTAAAATTTCCATCCCCCCTCTATCTTCCGGTTGTACTTTAATGGCTTCTTGTGGGCGGCGGATGATAGGAATTTCATTATTATGGTTTCCGGCGTAGTGTGGAGATAGGACAAACCAACCGACAACAGCAGCTAAGGCGATACCAGATACTGCGCCGATAAATACATTTTTGGAAACGTTTAATTCATTACGTTTTTCTTCATATTCCAAAGAGGTTTGGTTTGCTAACTTTTGTCTTAAATCGTTGAGTAATTCGTCGTTATTTTTATCCGGCAACATCGTTTGACTCCAAATTTAATTCGGTTATTTGAGGATATTATATTTCATAAAAATTTACAATCATTTAAAATCTACTCATATTATTAAAAAGTTTTTGATGTTCTTCAAGTGCTCCCATATCGGTCATATTCGCAATATAGGTACATATGATTCCTGCTATTTCGGTATTGGTAAGTTGAGATGATATTTTATTGCGTTCCGAAGTAGGAAGTAAGTGCCAATCAGACATAAATATATTAAATAGTTCTTCAATGACGCGTTGTGATTTCATGTCCATACGGACGACGTTAGTATGATTATAAAAATGTTTATATAAAAATTGTCTTAATTCTTGAATTTCTTTTTGAGTTTGTGCGGAATGGGAAGCAATCGGAGAAACAGAATGGCGAATATCATCGCAGGAATTATATGTATTTTGTTGGAGATTATATTGAGTTTGTTCTAAAATATCAAAGACCATTTTCGCAATAGTATTACGTGTGATAGCATAAATGCGAATGTTGTCGTCAATATTTTGATGTTTTTGTTCTAGATCGTTGAGTATTCTATTAATAAAAGGAAGTTCGCGGAGGTCATTGATGATGTAAAAACCGGCTCTGAAACCATCGTCAATATCATGATTAAGATAAGCTATATCATCAGCCAGAGCAGCAATTTGGGCTTCTAAAGATGAATAGTATTTGAGCTCTAGGTCATATGCTTTATTGAATTTTTTCAGATAGGGATTGAGTTTCCCTGTTATTTTTCCATGATGTTTAACCATTCCTTCAAGCGTTTCCCAACTTAGGTTTAATCCCGGAAATTCAGGATAATGGCTTTCGTATTCGGTGATAATTCTAAGAGCCTGAATGTTATGGTCAAAACCGCCGTACGGTTTCATTACTTTTTGTAAACCTCTTTCTCCGGCGTGTCCAAAAGGAGAGTGCCCAAGATCATGAGCTAACGCTATTGCTTCTCCCAATTCTTCGTTTAGATGTAAGCTTTTACATAATGTTCTGGTGATTTGTGCAACTTCCATACTATGAGTTAATCGGGTTCGATAATTTTTACCTTCATGATAGGCAAAAACTTGAGTTTTTCCATCAAGACGACGGAACGACATGGAATGTATTAAACGGTCACGGTCACGTTGAAAAGGAGAACGTATAATATTGGTAAAATCGGGATACATTCTGCCGCGACTTTGTTGAGCATGGGTTGCATAGTTGGCAAGTGTCATTTAATTCTTCCTTTATTAGACTTTTTATTGTATAAGAATATATCTGATTAGTATTAATATTCGGTGAAAGTGTGGTAATGAAAATAGCTACTTTTAATATAAATTCGATAAATGCTCGAATTGAATTGCTGATTAAATGGCTAAAAAAAGAGAATCC
>JAFTNB010000224.1 GCA_017452115.1 Alphaproteobacteria bacterium | reverse complement strand
CAGGATTCGGAGAAAAACGGTAACCCTCAAAAGAATACCACCCCGGATATACTTCCAAACTAACTTCGTATTGTTCGGCATTTTCCCAAAACAATGGCGATAAATTACCGTTTCTCACCCAAAAATCAATCATATCTTCCGGCTTAAGTCCCAACATCAGCATTGTGTCGGTTACTAATTTTTTCTTATTTTCCATACTAATTTACATTTATAATTTTTATTTGTTTCAAAAATATCATTTTTCTTATTTTTTGTCAAATAAAAAAGCTCTCAAAATAGAGAGCCTTTTGATTTCAGAAAAACTATTTATAAAACTAAGCTCGTTGTGCTTGAGCTGCTTTTTGCATATGCAAATTGGCACTATTTTCAGCCATATTAACAATCTCTAATGCTCTTTTAGCATCATAAGATTTTTCCACACCTTGAGCAACCGATTTAATACCACCGCCATTTACAATTTGAGTTTTTGCCAACTCACCGGTTTTAATTGCTCTCAGAGTATTTTCTTGCTTTTCATTCATTTTGTTAACTCCATATTTTTCTCTTTTGTCTATTATCGTAAGATTCTTTTCTTTTGTCAATGATTATTTTAACACATATCACAATTTTGTTACAAAAACTAATTTTATAGATGCAATCTTAACCTATTTAAAATTATAATAAACCAAATTATAAATAAATTAATCAAGAAAATATAAAACAACCCTTTTATTTGAGAAATAAATATGTCGCTATTTAAGTCAGTCATAACCTTTGGTGGTTTTACTCTTATCAGTAGAATTACTGGATTCCTGCGCGATATGATTTTAGCAAGTTGGCTGGGAGCAGGTATGGTTTCAGATGCTTTTCTTGCCGCATTTAAGCTCCCTAATCTTTTCCGCAGCCTTTTTGCCGAAGGAGCATTAACTACCGCTTTTGTTCCTATGCTCTCCGGAAAACTGGCAAACAGCAAAAAAGAAGATGCTATTGCTTTTGCTTCTCGAACAATTTCCATCCTAGCTTTTTTTGTTGCTCTTTTTGTCATACTCATTGAATTATTCATGCCATATGTTGTATTAGTTATTGCCCCCGGTTTTGCCGATGATCCGGAAAAAATTGCCCTCACCACCAAATTATCTCGTCTGACTTTTCCATTTTTGTTATTTATTTCAATCGTATCTTTTCAATCCGGTATTCTTAATTCTTTAGGCAAGTTTGCCGCCCCTGCAGCTGCTCCGGTTATCCTAAATTTAATGATGATATTATCTGTCTTTATTTTTGTACCATTAAGTTTTAGTCCTGCAGAAGGTATTGCTTTTAGTGTAACTTTTGCCGGATTCGTAGAAATATTAGTCTTACGTTGGTTTCTGCATAAAAACAGCATCCATATTAATCCAATGTATAATATCAAACAAATTCTTCAAGATTCGGAAATTATTACCCTGCTCAAACGTATAGCTCCCGGAATTTTAGGAGCCGGAATATATCAAATTAATATGGCTGTAGATTTGATTCTGGTTTCAAACATTGGTGACGGAGCTCTCTCATGGTTATACTACGCCAATCGCTTACAACAACTTCCTTTAGGAGTAGTAGGAGCTGCCATTAGTGTTGCTCTTCTTCCTATTCTCTCCGCCCACCTTCAGACACAAAAAACATCAGAGGCACAACATACTCAAAACAAAGCCATTGAATATGGCGCTTTACTCTCATTTCCTGCCGCAATTGCCCTAATAACTTTAGCAACTCCAATTGTTAATATTTTATTTGAACATGGAAAATTCAATGCCCATGACACTATCCAAACTTCGTCAGCTCTAATTGCTTATGCTGTTGGCTTGCCAATGTATGTAATGACTAAAGCTTTATCGCCTAATTTCTTTGCCCGCGGAGATACTAAAACTCCGGTTAAATACAGCATTGTTGTTTTTATTTGCAATATTATATTTATACTTATTTTAATGCCGTTTTTTGGACATATAGGTGTTGCTTGTGCTACCACATTATGTGCTTTTGTTTCGTTTACTCAATATGTATATGGTCTAAAAAAACGCAACTATTGGAACTTTTCTGCCACATTATTAAATAAACTACTACGAATTACTATATCGTCAATACTTATGGGCGGTGTATTAATATTAACGCAACATGGATTAAATACATGGCTAGGTTCTTGGCTCTCCCAACATTTCATCACCAAAATTGCCATTTTAACCTGTATCTGCGGATTCGGTATTGCAACTTTCTTCATTTTCGCTAAACTGACCGGAGCAATAGATATTACTGAATTAATCCGCATATTCTTAAAACGAGGAAATAAAAATGCTATCAACAAAGTTTAACAAATACTTGCAACAAGTAAGTGCCTTTGCAAAAAGCATTTGCAAAAACAAATTGTTACCTCAAATGCAGCATACCATTAATTTTTTTGGTTCATCTTGGAGAATTATTGCGTTTATTTTTTGCGGCATAATTTTTTTATATTATCCGCTTGGCGCATTAATTATTAATAATATAGATACAGATACATCCGTTGATATCTCCGATTCCGAAACTAATCGTTCTGCAGCTATAGAAACTATATCTTACTTAATAAGAAAAGAAGTAAACGACAAAATATGGACTCCGAACTTACCTTTTTTCTTCCCCTCATATCTGTTAGATAATATGCCGGAATTTCAACTTGGATTAATCAAAGGTATCAGCAATTTTACTTCGTCAATATCATCAAGATGGGAACAAAAAGTAGGTACTCAAGAAGAACGTTTATTAACTCAAGCCTCTCAACTATTACAATACCCTCCTCATATTTGGATGTTTTCTTCCGAAAATAAATTGATGCCGGCTCCATCTGCTCCAAGCCAATATCGTAAAGCCAGAAAGATTCTGATTAAATATAATCAAGAATTAAATAATGAAAAAATAATTTTATATAAAACACCGCAAGACTTAATATTTTTTCTAAAAAATATT
>JAFTNB010000022.1 GCA_017452115.1 Alphaproteobacteria bacterium | reverse complement strand
TATTTTTTGAGTTCATTTTCCAGTTTGCTTAAGTCATTAGTAAACAGGCTGACTTATCCTAAAGCATTAACAAAAGCAAAGGCTCGGATAATCGGGCTATCTTGCAAGCAGTCTGAACGTAGATTTAGCAGCCATGAAACGCTGTCGCATGCTGTGATTATGAAGCCATCAAGTTTATGTTTTTGCATAAAATCAGTAAGCATTGATATTTTTTCATCCATAGTAATACCGGCATATTCAATACTATGTTCAAATATATTGCATTCTTTTGTACTTAAAAGAGAATCTGAAAATAAGTCTTCTTTTTCTATGAATGTGATATTACGAAGTGTTCTTTTCCAATAGTCGGTTTCGGATATCGTATGACACCACGGGTTGTAATAGATACGTAATTGTGTTTTGTTGAGGTTTTTTTGCATCCAAGTTCCAAGACTTTCTTCATTGGTGATTATAACTTCAATATTCATTCCAGCTGTTTGTTGGGGGGCTTGAATAGCATAACGTCCATCAGTAAATAAAAAAGTTTTATCTTGAAACACAATCATTTTGGCTGCAGAACCGCTAAATCCGCTTAATTGTAAAATGCGATTTTCTTCAGGAAGAATATCTTGTCCGATGAATTGATTGTTGCGTGTAATTATATAAGCATCAATTTTGTTGTCTTTTAGAGATTGTTGTAATTGTATTAAATTCATTATTTTTTCTCCATAAGTGCAGCACGCCAATTATCCATTTCGTATATTTTGACAAGCCCAAGTCCTTGAGATTTGTGGGCGTCGATAACCCAATCTTCTTGCTCTCCTATAAAACCGGAAAGGATTGCGTAGCCTCCGGTTTTTAAATGCGCAGCAAGGTCTGCAGCCATGTCGATTAAAGGACGAGCAAGGATATTGGCAAAGATAATATCGTATGGTGTATTGTTTTTAACAATGTCAGATTGATATCCGTTACTTTGTGTAGCAGTTATAAATTTATCCAGTTGATTATCTTGAGCATTTTGTTGAGTTGCCCAAACAGCTTCTTCATCAATATCAACAGCGGTTACATGAGTTTGTTTTTGCCAAAGTTTGGCTGCTCCTAATGATAAAATTCCAGAACCGCAGCCGACATCTAAAATGTGTTGATGTGGGACATTTTGGCGATATAAATCAGTTAAAGCTAATAAACATGATTTGGTTGTTTGATGTTCAGAGCCAAATGCAGTAGCTGCATAAATACGTAGCGGTAATTTACTGCTTGTGGGAGGTGTTTCTTCATGAACACCATAGATGAGAAATTCGCCGACTTCTAAAGGAGCAAAACGGATTACGTTTTCTTTGAGCCAGTTGTCGCTGCTTAAAAGTTCGGTATGAAAAGCGGGAACATCAAAACCTCTGTCTTGCGCAAGTTTAATAAATTCTTGTTCATTAAATGAGTGACGCTGATAACCAACAAAATTGTCGGAGCCGTCATCGCCATAGTTGTCTGCGATAACTTCAAAATATTCTTGGAGAAAATCTTCCCAAAGTGGTGACGGCTCAAATTGAGGGGCAAATTTTATTTGCCAGCAGCTACCGGAATTGTGCATTTTTATACCCATCTTAAAAACATTAATTTACTATCTGAAAAATATAGTATAATAATTAAATTATTTATTAATATCATTTATGAATGGAAAATATTTTATGAAAAAACTCAGATTGCTCATATTGTTGTTTGTAGCCGGATGTGCCGCTAATGGATATATATGGGATGTGCGGCAATGGTGGATGAATTTAGAAAATTCGTATGTTATCAATTTTTATGATAATAAAGAAAAAATATCACGTGAAGAATATGTAAGTGAAAAAATTGTTAAGAGCGGTGAGATTTTAACGGATTATGTCG
>JAFTNB010000223.1 GCA_017452115.1 Alphaproteobacteria bacterium | reverse complement strand
TGGGTTTGTCTTTGCCTGCCAAACATATCACAGTAAATTTGGCTCCAGCCAATCTTCTCAAAGAGGGTTCACATTTTGATTTGCCTGTCGCTTTAGGACTATTGGCGGTACTTGGCGTGATTCCTAATGAAGTTTTGTCAGAATATATCGTATTGGGAGCACTTGGTCTTGATGGTTCCATTATCGGTGTTAATGGTGTATTGCCGGTGGCTATTAACGCTAATGATATGAATAAGGGTGTTATTTGTCCTTCTTCATGTGGAAGTTATACTGCTTGGTCAGGACTAAATAATATTGTTGCTCCCGATTCGCTTATTACTTTAATAAACCATTTTCGTGGACTGCAAACCTTATCTGCTCCGCTCAAACAAAAAATAGAAACTTCTAACAATGTATTAGATATGAGCGATGTAAAAGGACAAGAAAGTGCTAAACGTGCACTTGAAGTCGCCGCTGCCGGAGGTCATAACTTACTGATGATTGGTCCTCCCGGTTCCGGAAAATCAATGCTCGCTTCTCGTTTATCTACTATTCTTCCTCCAATGACACCGGAAGAGGCTTTGGAAACAAGCATGATACATTCCATTGCTGGTGAATTAAAAGATGGAAAACTTTGTTTTGATAGACCTTTTCGCGATCCTCATCATACAGCGTCGACGCCGGCATTAGTTGGTGGTGGACGTAAAGGTCGTCCGGGAGATATTTCTTTGGCTAATAACGGTGTGTTGTTTTTGGATGAATTGCCTGAATTTAACCGTGCCACTCTTGAAGCTTTACGTCAGCCGTTGGAAAACGGTACTGTTACAATTTCTCGTGTTAATGCACATACTTCCTATCCGGCTAAATTTCAACTTGTTGCCGCTATGAATCCTTGTCGTTGTGGACACTTGGGGATGTCGGAACATGAATGTAGTCGAGCCCCGCAATGTGCTGCGGAATATCAAGCTAAAATTTCTGGTCCGTTGCTTGATAGAATAGATATTCAGATTGAAGTTCCTGCAGTTAGCCCATGGGATTTGGCAGATGCAAAAAGAGGTGAAACTTCTGCCGCAATACGAGCCAGAGTGATTAATGCTCGTCAAATTCAAAAGCAGCGTTTTATTGCAGCAGGATATCCTGAACTCCATACCAATTCTCAACTCAAAGGTGCGGTTTTAGAAGAATTTGCAGATTTGGAAGATGATGCGCAAAAGTTGTTAATTTCTTTTGCCGAGAAAAACAATCTTTCTGCAAGAGCTTATCATCGCACAATCCGGCTGGCAAGAACGATTGCGGACTTGCAAAATAAAATAAAAGTTAGTAATATGCATGTTGCAGAAGCTTTGTCATATAGACGAGCTTTGCAAAAGAAGAGTTTTTAGGAGACGAAATAATGAGAGTAAACAATACATTAAAGCTATTCGGCGCCGCAATTTTGCTGGCTTCATGTTCGTATCGCAGCCCCGATGTGCTGCCTTGTATGTGCGAAAATCCGGATAATACTCTCGGTTTGTTTCCTTGCGTTTGTGGTGTAAATGATGGTGAGGCAAAAAAATCCACAGCCCAAAAGACAACTAAAGTACAAAAATCTGCAGAGCCTCAAGAAAAAATTGTTGTGCGTAGGAAAATTTCCAAACGTGTTGCCCCTGTTTCTCGTCAAAATGCCCAAGTCATTAATCGCCGTTATTCTGAAAAAGTTTACTATGTTGACGATGCTGCCGTTGCGGCATATGAGAATATTCACCATATTCGTGATGATTTTGCTTCTCTGCAGTTGGCATATGTAGATTTTCGTTTGAGAAATGGTGATAATTTTAATAGAGATAAGCTTGGTAATTATCGCTTCCGTATTTTCGGTTGTCGCCGCGAAAGTAAAAATGTTTTCTTGAATGAGGGACGGGCAATGGAAAAAGATATGCGCTTCTTTGATATCTTTTTCAAAAATATGAATCCTGTATATCCCGTTGTTGTTGATAGAAATGATAAAAATTTTGCCGATTCGGATAGAATTAAAACACCTGAATATATTTTAACTGCCGAAATTACGGATTATTTTATGAATATCTGTGATGAATATGATTGGGATAAGGCTAAAAAGAAAATACAACGTACCGGAACTTCTGAAATTACCGTAACATGGCGTGTTATGGATTTATGCCGTAATAAAGTATATTGGAAAGGAACAACAACCGGTTATGGCGAAGTAAATGTCGGAGAGCCCAATGGCGAAACATTGTTGGTTGAACGTGCTTTTGCCGAAGCTTTGAATAACTTGACTTATAATCGTGAGTTTGAACAGCAAATGCTTAAGCGTGTAACTCCGGAACAATTAATGAAACAACAACGTTGTTTTGATAAGACAGAACGAGCTGCCGATACTTTCCAATGCCAATATAAAGATGAACTCTTGCAGATTGAAAGAGATTATATTGAATATGACAGCCCTTGTGTATCCCGTAAATATCGAAATAATGAATATGTCCGCCGTGCGCGCGACTATCGTGAGAATATTCGTGAAGTGTGTCGGGAGCATCGTTGCAATGACCGTTATGAAGTAATTGAAGAAGAATTACCATATGATGAATATGAACTTGATACTTCCCGTGATATTTATATTGATATTGAAGACAGAGAAGATTTGCGCCTTGATGAACGCAGCGGCTTTGATGCTATTGGTAGTGTGATTGAGCAACGCGGTGGTGTTGATGCTGAAGGATCTGTAATTACGATTGAAGAAATTGAAGAAGAAAGCGGTGGGGCAACTGCAGTAGCTCGTGCTGTTGAACAGCGTGGTGGTATCGAAGCTATTGGCTCATTATTAAATGTTACTAAAACGGCAGATGACTATTGGGTAGAAATACAACAACCTGAAAAGAAAGAAGAACCAAAGGATTTTGCGCCTTCAGAAAACTCTATAGTCAATAATAATAGCAAATTGTGTATTATGGCTCAAGCTCCATATACCCAAATGAATGCCGAAAATATTTATCGTCTGCGTAAAGCCGTTTTGGGAATTGAAAATGCCGAAGGCAAAAAAGGTGCCGGTTTGCTGCTTTCTAAACAGTTCGTTTTAACTTCAGCTGATTTACTCAATAAAGAAAATAATCGTTTTGAGGTTAAAACAATTAACGGACGTACAACTACAGCCAATGCTGTTCGTGTAAACCCCAATAAGAATGTGGCCTTGTTGTTATTGGATGAAGAAATTCCCGATGTTCGCCCTCTTCCCCTAACTACCGGACTACCAGAAGTTAATAAAGATATCTTTATGACTTTTGGTGTTAGCGATTTAGAAGGCGATATTGAAGGATATATCGGTAGTAACGGTAAGGTAACAGGTTATCGTTATTCTCCGGATAGAGGAGCTGAAATTCTGGTTAGCACTTCTGTTCAGGATGTTACTCTCGGCGGTGCTTTGGTGGACCGCAAGGGAAATATTGCCGGTATTGCCCATTCCGGTAAAAAATCAGAAGACGGACCTGATTTGTTTATTCCGATTGAAACTGCGCTTGAAGCTTTAGATGTAAGCATTTGTGGCGATGTCTTAAAAGTTGAAGAAAATTCCGGCATTAAAGAGGTTGTAGAAGTTAAGCAAACGCCAAAATCTGAAGGTGTCGCAGAGGCTATTGATAGCGATAAATCAGATAAAGCTCCGACTCCGATGACCGGAAAAGAGAAAAAATAACAGCCGTTATTAATTTAAACGCCTTGCAGAAATGTGAGGCGTTTTTTGTTGACTACACAAAATAAGTTACTACTATGAATACCAAAAGTTAATTATTAATCTCAAAATTTATACTTATGAAACATTAATTATTATTTTTAGTATTCGTAACTTTTTGCAGTTGTGATGTCTTGGTCGCTTTAGATGAAATAGCTAAGGAACAAGCCGAAATAGAGCAGAGAGAACAGAGCAGTCGTAATAACGTTATTGAAAAAGCTCAACCAATTCATGTTATGCATGCGATAGGTGTTTTAGATGCTGGTAGCCAAAATTCTGCTTCAATATCTGTAACTTATTTTTTATGTGTAGATTCTAGTGTCGTTGTTGTTAATAAAAGAAATGCAATGCTTCCTTATACTCTGGAAGAAGCCAAACTAATTATGCTTAAAGAACTTGAGTTAAAGTCAAGAAAAAAATAAAAATTAAACCGTAGAATATCTTCTGCGGTTTAATTTTTATTACATTTGTTTTTCGATATTCCCCTTTGCTCGTTCTAGGTAATGGGCTGATGATTCTGGCGTCCCAACATAAGATAGTGAATAGTTTTGTACAATAAATCCAAATGGATTTTTTATTTGATCTTCTTTTTTAGGAAATGGGAAACGCAAAAAAACGATACGCATGGTTGCACGCCAAATTTTAGTATCTACTTTTTTTACCCCCGGAATAATATCCATAGTTAAATATTGAACTTGCCATAAACCTAATGTTAATGGTCTAACCCATTCAATTTTTACAAAACGTTGTAATCCTTTTTCTTTAAATAATATCATATTGTGCTGTACATCGCTTTTGTAAAAGGTTTCAAATACTGGTTTCGCTGATGTCCAATATATAATTTCACCTTCGCCCCAGCGAGCAAGCAATTCATCGTAATCGTTAGTGATTGTATTGCGTAAAGTAATATAATCACGAATATACTGTTCAGCTAACAAATCCATAGCTCTGGTTTTTACTTCTTTGTATGGCACAAGCTCAAGTTGGCTAAAATATTTATTTATATGCAAAAGACGAGGATATACGCTTTTTTGTGGAATAAGTAGATATACAGTCATGGCTAACATCATGTTTATACACATACTTATTGATGCTAAAATTACCATAATTCTGGACGTCCATAGATACCGTCTTTCCGGCATTGCATTTACATGTACCATTTCCGGATAAAGACCAAGTTTATCCGGACTTTCTTTTTCTTTGTGTTTAAAAAAAGCATGTAATATTTCAAACATGATATATTCAGCCTTGTTGTCTGTTTATAAAATATTTTATACATTAAGTTGAATAAAATCAAATAAATACTACCCATATATAAAATATTGTTATAATTTATA
>JAFTNB010000222.1 GCA_017452115.1 Alphaproteobacteria bacterium | reverse complement strand
CTGGTACAGATGTAAGATCAAGTAACATTAATGATGGCTTATTAAATGCATGCAGCATCATCTCTGAAAATAACTGTCAAATTTACAGATAAAGTTTCGGCATCAGTAAAGAGTAATCCTTCAGTCAAAGATATCGTTACTATTAGCGGATTTAATATTTTGTCAGGAAGTCAAAATACTTATTCCGGTATTAGCTTTATTGTTTTAGAAGATTGGGAAAACAGAAAAGCTCCGGAATTAAAATCTGATTCTCTTGCTGCGGCATTTACCGGTATTGGCATGAGTCAACCGGAAGGTATTGCTTATGCTTTCAATATGCCTCCGATTATAGGTTTGAGTACTACCGGCGGTTTTGAAGGTTATATTCAAAATAAAGGCGGACACAGTGCCGAAGATTTGATGAAAAAGACTAACGAATTTATTGCCGCAGCTTCAACACATCCGGCTTTAAGCAATGTCAGAACAACATTCTCGGTTAGTACACCTCAATATAATATTGAGTTGGATAGAGAAAAAGCAAAGGCACTGAATGTTCCGATTAATCAGATATATTCTGTTATGCAGTCAACTTTCGGCAGCCTTTATG
This sequence comes from Alphaproteobacteria bacterium, assembly GCA_017452115.1. Lineage (GTDB taxonomy): Bacteria > Pseudomonadota > Alphaproteobacteria > RF32 > CAG-239 > MGBC133411. Next base: position 1,416 of record JAFTNB010000222.1, on the reverse strand, counting down.
TAAATGATTTTACTTATAAAGGACGTAACTTCCGTGTTACCGTACAATCCGAAGAAAAATTCCGCCGTTCTCCTGATGATTTGCGTTATGTTTATGCTCGTTCAAATGATGGAAAACTAATTCCTCTTTCTACACTGATACATGTAAAGCGTATTACCGGACCGGAATTGATTAACCGTTTCAATATCTTTCCTGCGGCAAAAATCACCGGCGATCCTGCTTCAGGATATAGTTCCGGACAAGCCATTGCTGCTATGGAAGAAGTGGCGGCCAAAGTTCTTGGAACAGATTATGATATTTCTTGGGTTGGTTCTGCTTATCAAGAAAAACAAGCCGGAGGAACATCAGCACAAGCCTTTGGTTTTGGCTTGATTATGATATTCTTGATTCTTGCCGCCCAATATGAAAAATGGTCTTTGCCTTTTGTAGTGATTTTGTCTGTGCCGTTTGCCGTTTTAGGGGCGTTGATAAGTACGTGGTTACGAGGACTTGAAAACGATTTGTATTTTCAGGTTGGGTTGGTAACTTTGATAGGTCTTGCGGCAAAAAATGCGATTCTTATTGTTGAATTTGCCGTTATGGAAGTAGAAAACGGTAAGAGCTATAATGATGCCGCAGTTAGTGCTGCTCGTTTGCGCTTCCGTCCGATTGTTATGACTTCTTTAGCCTTTACATTCGGTATTGTTCCTCTGGTTATCAGTAGTGGAGCAGGGGCAGCAAGTCGTCATGCCTTAGGTACAGGTATGGTTGGAGGAATGATTGCGTCAACCTTTGTTGCAACTTTGTTTGTACCAATGATGTATGCTGTGTTTGGTGAAGCGTTTGATAAGAAAAATATAATACGCAAAAAAATTCGTAAACGCGCACAAAAACTTGGTCGTCCACTACTAAATGACTAATAAAAAAGCTCTAAGAATTATTTTCTTAGAGCTTTTTTTTCATATAATTTTGCCGATTAATTAAATTGATTTGTTTTTTGAAACACCAAACGGCATAAATTGACCAACACCACCAAAATATTTTTGGAAGAATCCCGGTTGTTGTCCTAACGTTGGAGTTTCATCTGTACTGATTGCCACCTCACAACCATTTTCTTTTTTTAGCCGCTTAATATCACTGACTTTTTCATTATCGTCAAACTTAATTGTTAAGACGTCTCTTCTAATTTCTTCAGGATTAAAAAATGCGATTCTTTTTATATCAGCAGACATATAAATCCAAGTATTTCTATCGAGTGATACTACAGAAGACGGTGAACCGAGAATATATTGAACTTCTTGCTTGCTCTGTCCTACACTAATTTTAGAGATTCGCTCATTGGTCGGCATATTGCCGTTATGAGTAACAAACCAATCATTAGCACAACCAGAAAGTGCTGAAACAGACAACATAGCAGCAAAAAATAATTTGTGTGTT
>JAFTNB010000221.1 GCA_017452115.1 Alphaproteobacteria bacterium | reverse complement strand
GGTTATATTAATACTTTTATGGATGTTATCGATGAAGGTATTGTAGCAAAAGAAAAAGCTATGCAGAATATGCAAGATGCAATACCTCTTGCTGATGAAGTAATGTTAATTCCTAAAGACAAACGAATTGAAGCAATTAAAAATTCTTTTGTTGGAATTGAAATTTTACGAGTAGGACAACATCGGGTAGTAACTTATAAAGGAAAAGCCTTTCAAGTGAAAAGCAACGGTAAGCCGAAGCGCATTGAAGATATTTATCAACCTTTGGATTTTGCCGAATTGCAAAATTTTTTACTTAGTAATGCAATATATAACAAAATCATGAAAGAAAATCGTCAATAAAATAAATAAGAAAAATATATTGCAGCAACAATTCCACAAAGGTCGGCGAACAAAGCACATGGTAAAGCAGCGCCGACTTTACTTATACGCACTACTCCAAAATATACTGCCAAAACATAGAATGTGGTTTCGGTTGAACCTTGAATTACGGCAGAAACAAAAGCAGGAAAACTATCAGCCCCATAAGCTTGCATCGTTTCTATCATCATAGCACGAGCTCCACTTCCGGACAATGGTTTCATAACCGCAGTAGGCAAAGCGGCAACAAAATCTGTATTCAGCCCGCTCCAAGCAAAAAACTTTTCAATTCCGGACACAACATATCCTAAAGCTCCCGAAGTGCGGAATACTCCAATCGCAACTAGCATTGCAACTAAATATGGAATAATCTTAACAGCAATAGAGAAGCCTTCTTTAGCACCGTCAATAAAGCTTTCATAGGTATTGATTTTTTTTATCAAACCATAAACAATAAAAAAGAATACTACACTAAAAAGAATAAAATTACCGATATCTGCTGATAAACTTAAACGTTGCGTCGGAGTCAGATGGCTAAAACTCCAAGCTAATCCACTGATAAATGCAGCTGCTCCTAAAAGGTACGACAAGACAACACGGTTAAAAATGTTTAATCTCTGTACAAAGGCAACAGACAAGAATCCGGCTAAAGTAGAAATTGAAGTCGCACACAATATCGGGATAAACACTGCACTGGGATTACTTGCCCCTAATTCAGAACGATACATCAGAATTGTTATTGGCAGTAATGTAACAGAAGAAGCATTTATAACCATAAATAAAACTTGGGCATTACTGGCTTTATCTTTATGCGGATTTAATTCTTGCAATTGTTCCATTGCTTTTAAGCCCATGGGAGTAGCGGCATTATCAAGCCCTAAAATATTAGCGGCAATATTCATTATCATAGAAGACATAGCCGGAGAATTATCCGGAACTTCAGGCATAATTTTACGAAACAATGGACGCAAACCTTTGGATAACAAAGCGGCCAGTCCGCTGTTTTCCGCAATTTTCAATAAGCCTATCCAAAAACATAAAATACCGGTTAGATTTAAGGAAATGTGAAAAGCAGATTTAGCATCAGCAAAAACAGCATTAATCAAAGCTGTCCATACATTTATTTCGCCCTCAATCAGACTACGCCATCCGGCAACAATAAATGCAACAATAAAAAATCCGCACCAGATAAAATTCAGCATTATAATCTCCTTTTACGGAGGGCAATTATAAAGATAAAACTTAAAAATATTGCTAACAAAATTCAGCTTGTATTTTGCACCTAAATATGTAATTATCCAGACAATTAACAATTATTATAAACTTAATTTTTATTTATATTATGGAAAAGGAAATATTAAGTCTAGAACAGAAAGAATTCTTGCTAAATAAAATGTGGCAAGATTCAAAAGAATTTTGCGAAGCAGTAGTATCTTTGGATACGGAGAAAGTAGTAGAATTCCTTAAAGGTGAAATTACCGATTGGAATTTGAACACAGCTGATGCTATATTTCTGATGCGATACGGCAATATTGAAATGAAATCTGTATATTTGGAAAAATTCACTCCCTCTTATGAGGTTGTAGAACATATTATTAACTGTGAAAAAGACCAAAAGATTGCAACAGAAGCTTTCGTTCAATATCTAAAAAACAATATAATATCAATACAAATGTTTGAAAAATTTTTAGACATATTTGATATTATAAAAGTACTTCCTATCTTGTCTGAAGATGATTTTGAAGACGTTGATTGTCAACAAGTACATAGTATTTTGCAAAAACGTGATAAACCTTTAGAATTGGCATTATTTTATGCTTATAATTCCAATTTGACGCCCGATGGTTTTTGGAATAACCCTAAAAACTCGGATGTAATTATTAAAAATCCTTCATGTTTTCGGGGTATTTCAAAAGAAACTTTGTTGTATTTGCTGCCTCATACTGCTGTTTGTAGAGCATTACCTAAAATTGTAGCTTGGTCAGAAT
>JAFTNB010000220.1 GCA_017452115.1 Alphaproteobacteria bacterium | reverse complement strand
TGAATATTGTTAGCAACTACTGCCAAGGCACAGATGTTAGAGTTATCGGTGTTCCTAAAACAATTGATAACGATACGCCGATTACAGAATTTTCAGTTGGCTTTCAGACAGCTTGTCAGGTATGTACAACCGCTATTGACAGTTTGGAACTCACAGCACGTTCACATTCTCGGGCTCTGATTCTTGAAGTTATGGGACGAGATGCCGGACATTTGGCAATGCATTCTGCTCTTGCCGGTGGTGCTGATGTTTGTCTTGTTCCGGAAATTCCATACAAAATTGATTCTGTTATTAACAAACTAAAAGAAATTAAAGCAAGTGGTAGAAATCATGCCATTATTGTGGTTTCTGAGGGACTTAAAACAGAAGATGGTTCTCATTTAGCAGGAGCTAAAAACATGGTTGGAGAAGTTGTATATGGTGGAATTGGAGATTATCTCAGCAATGAAATAAACTCTCGCTATAATGAATTTCAGACACGTGTAACAAAGCTTGGACATGTTCAACGTTCTGGAACACCTGTTGCATTTGATAGATTACTTGCCTCTGTCTTTGGAGCTAAAGCTGTTGAATTATTAGCCAAAGGTGAACATAACAAAATGGTTGCATGGCGTGATGGACATGTTCAAGCTTACGCATTGGAAGATGTCGTCAAAGAAGGAACAACTCTGCTTAATACTAATAGTGATTTTGTAAAAGCAGCAGAAGCACTGGGTATGTATATCGGTGAAACAAAATAATTTTACTTTTACTCAACATAAAACCCTCAAGTTCATCTCTTGAGGGTTTTGTTTAAGCTGTTATTTTCTTAATGTAAAAAAATGAAGCTAAATAAGTCCCATTTTTTGTGCGGTAATAACCGCTTGAGTTCGGTTAGTAGCTCCAACTGCCCGTAATAAAGCATTAATATGCAATTTAACTGTTGCTTCGGATACACCGATTTCATAAGCAATTTGCTTATTTGACATTCCTTGCGCTACAAGTTCCAATACTTGCGATTGGCGATTAGTTAAAGTTTTGCCATTACGACTACGTGAAATAGAAGCAATATTTATACCATTCACTCCGTTGTTTTCCAAAATTGAAGGTGGCAAATAAGTACCTCCATCCATAATTAATTTAAGAGCCCCAGGTAAAACTTTGGTATCGGCTCGTTTAGGAATATAACCGCTAATACCTTTTTCCATGGCTTTACGAATAATTCTTACATCTTCGGTAGCAGAAATTATCGCCACTCTGGCATTGCCGCGCTTATCCATAATATCTTGGAGAGCGGTTTCCCAATTCATATCCGGCATATCTAAATCAATAATAATCAAATCAAACTTTTTCTCATCATTAAGAATTTTCATAACTTGAGAAAAACTGCCAGCCTGAAATATCACGGCTTGTGGCTCTAAACGTTCAATATTTAAACTTAGTCCATCTCTAAATAGTGCATGGTCATCTGCGATAAGGATTTTCATGTTATTCTCCTTTTGGCCCCAAATACTTTAAGGTTTATGTTTTATATATTTCTAGTTTTGGAATTTTAAAGGGAGTTCTAAATATTCTATACCGGCTTCTTGCAACATTTGATGTGAAAAGTTTAATTTATCACGCCATGTATTATCCTTTATATCCGGTCTGGGTTCAAGTTCTCTGGTTACGACCATACGAATACCGGACTGAATAATTGCGCGGGTACAATCAGTGCAAGGCGGATGTGTGGCATATAAAACACAGCCTTTTAACGATGTTCCGGTGAGACAAGCATTATAAATTGCATTTCTTTCTGCATGTTCAAAAAAATCATATTTAGTCGGGCGTTCCATACGTTCGGGAATGTTATCATCAACACCGCGCACTAATCCGTTATAGCCGGTTGCCCGAATTTCTCTATCTGGTCCGACCACAATAGCACCGGTTTTAGTTGATGGATCTTTAGACCAACTGGCAACCAGTAAAGCTACTTCCATAAATCTATTATGCCATTTTTCTGAAAACATTTTGCCTCCTTGTTTATAAGGTTTATTTTATTCTAACAACAAAACGATAACTTACAAGTTATTTTTATCCCCAAGCTAAGTAAAACCAATAAAAAAATAATATAGACTATTGACATTGAAATAAAAATACACGAATTTATACTCAGTACATTTTTATAAATTTATTTAGGAGAAAAAAATGAGTGCTATTGTTGATATTCGCGCAAGAGAAATTTTAGACTCTCGCGGTAATCCGACTGTGGAAGCTGATGTTGTATTGCAATCCGGTGCTTTTGGTCGTGCAGCAGTTCCGTCTGGTGCATCTACTGGTGTACACGAAGCTGTTGAACTTCGTGATGGCGACAAATCTCGCATGATGGGTAAAGGCGTTTTGAAAGCTGTTGATAACGTTAATAACGAAATCTATGATGCTTTGGCAGGTTTGGAAGCT
>JAFTNB010000219.1 GCA_017452115.1 Alphaproteobacteria bacterium | reverse complement strand
CTACAAAAACACCTTGCTTTAAAAATCATAAAATAATAGCCTTAACACAGTTTTAATATAACATAAGGATTCAGAAATGACTGAACATGATGATTTAACTTCCGCTAAAAGAACAATCAATAAAGAAATCGAAGCTCTCCGCATTATGGAAAAAGAACTTAATGAAAATTTAAATAAAGCTCTTGATATAATGCAAAATACTAAAGGACGCGTTATCATTACAGGTATGGGTAAATCCGGACATATTGGTAGTAAAATAGCAGCTACTTTAGCATCTACGGGCACACCATCATTTTTTGTACACCCCGGAGAGGCTAGTCATGGTGATTTAGGAATGCTTACTGAAGACGATGTCGTGGTCGGAATTTCTAATTCCGGAGAAACAAAAGAACTTTCAGATATTATCCTTTATTGCAAACGTTATGGTATCCCTCTTATTTCAATCACAAAAAATCCTAATAGCGCCCTAGGACTTGCTGGAGATGTATTATTAAAACTGCCTGATGATGGAGAAGCTTGCCCTTTGGGTTTAGCTCCGACCTCATCTACTACTGCCACTTTAGTTCTTGGTGATATATTAGCTGTTGCTTTACTTGAACGCAAAGGTTTTACCAAAACTGATTTCAGCCGCCGTCATCCCGGAGGAAAATTAGGTTCTTTTTTACTAAAAGTTTCCGAACTTATGCACAAAGATAAAGAAATGCCATTGGTATCTGAAGATGCCTCCATGCAAGAAGCAATGCTTGAAATGACCTCTAAAATGCTTGGTTGTGTAGGTATTATCAACAGTGAAGGAAAACTTACCGGTATCATTACCGATGGTGACTTACGCCGTAAAATCGATAATACTCTATTTAACAAAACTGCTAAAGAAATAATGACACTCAATCCTCGAACAACAACACCAGATATCCTAGCCGCAGAAGCTATAAAAATAATGAACACTACAGGCAAGGGAATTACTGTTCTTTTTGTAACATCTAATGAAAAACCAATCGGTGTTATACATATGCATGACTGTCTAAAAGCCGGAGTTGCTTAATTGTTTGATCACAGCAAAATTGATTCTTATTTCACTTCATTGCCGCAGACAAATCGGTTACATTCAGCTGAACAAAAACATGCTCGAATTGTTAGAATAACCAAAATATTTTTACCGGTATTAGCTGCAGCTCTTATCGCTTTGTTGGTTTTAATACCTTACATACGACAAGAAGAGTATGATATTACAATTAACATAACTCGCCCTAAAGCTGGCGAACTGGAAAAACTTCATGTCGAAAATTCAGTCTTTAATATAACCGATAAAAATAATCAAGTTCACCATTTTACGGCTAAAAACATCGATGAAACATCTCCCGGCTCCAAATTAATTAAACTAAATAATCCCGAAGGAACTATACCATCTGAAAATCAACAATGGATAAATCTCAAATCACCTACAGGTTTTTTTAATCAAAACACCAATGATTTGCGCTTAGAAAATGGAGTAGAGGTATTTTATAGTGAAGGAATGAATCTTGATGTTGATAATCTAAACTTTAATTTTGACAAACAATACGCTCACAGCAACAGTCTGGTAACAGGGCAAGGTATTTTTGGCTCAATCCAAGCGGAAGGATTTGAATATTACAAAAAAGATGCACTATTGATTTTTACCGGAAAGAGTAATATTACTATCCGCGAAGAAAGTTTTAAATCAAGGAATTAACTATGAATAAATTAATATACGCCTTAACATTTTTAAGTTTATTGCATCCTTCATTTGTTCATAGTGAAGATATGAATCTTATTGCCGACAATCGTGTAGAATGGCACCACAAAAAACAACAAATCGTAGCCATCGGCAATGCAGTCGCCACTCGTGGAGATATGCAAGTTAAAGCTGATAAAATGTCTGCTAATTACAAAAAAAACTCCACCACCAACAAAAATCAAATTACTAATGTTCATGCTTCCGGAAATGTTAAAATGAAATCAGAACGCGCTGATGCATATGGTAATACCTTGGATTATGATTTAGAAAAAGATATTGTCATCTTACGCGGCAAACCGGCAAAAATTAAAACTGCAAACGAAACTATTACCGCCGATGACAATATTACTTATTATCCGCAACAACAAAAGGCTATTGCATTAGGCAATGTTAAAGCAGACAACAATAAAGACCAAATTTTTGGCGATAAAATGATTGCCTTTTTCGAACAATCGTCCGACAACGCCCAAAACATGGAGATGAAACAAGTTGAAATTTATGGCAATGTTAAAATTGTTAACGGAGAAACTACCGTATGGGCAGATAGAGGCATATACAATCCCCAAACAGCCTTAGTAAAACTATATGATAATATTATTATCGAACAAAATGGCAATCGATTACAAGGTGATTATGCACAATCTGATTTAAACAAAGGAATTAGCAAAATTCTTTCCGGTAAGACTTCAAAACAACGTGTAACCGGTGTATTTAAAGAAAAGAAACAGAACAAACAATCTTCTACAACGGAGAAATAATCTATGAAACCGTGTATTAGCGATTCGAAACTTGAAATATTTAATATTGGTAAAAGATATAAAAACCGCCCCGTTTTGCGTAACGTATCCTTAAATGTTAGAAGAGGAGAAGCTGTAGGGTTACTCGGTCCTAACGGTGCCGGAAAAACCACTTGTTTTTATTGTGTCACCGGACTAATCACTCCTGATTATGGAGATGTACATATTGACGGAAAAGATATCACTAATCTTCCAATGTACCGCCGTGCTCGTATGGGTATCGGCTATCTCCCGCAAGAAGCCTCGATATTTCGTTCATTAACTGTTGAAGATAACATCAAAGCTGTTCTGCAAATTGTAATTGACAGTGAAAGTCAGCGCGAAAATATGCTAGAAGAACTATTATCTGAATTTTCGATTGCTCACTTACGCAAATCGCCGGCAATCGCCTTATCTGGAGGAGAAAGAAGAAGATTAGAAATCGCACGTGCACTTGCCAGTCAACCTAATTTTATTTTACTGGATGAGCCTCTTGCCGGTATTGATCCCATTGCCGTTAGTGAAATTCGTAATTTGGTATCCCAACTCAAACACCGCGGCTTAGGTGTATTAATTACAGACCATAATGTCAGAGAAACATTAGATATTACAGATAGAGCATATATTCTTCATGGAGGCACGGTATTAATGGAGGGAACACCAGAAGAAATTATTGCCAACAAAGATGTCCGTAAAGTCTATTTAGGCGATAATTTTTCTCTATAAAATAAAGAGCTGCGGAAATGACCGTCACTCCACGTTTAGAAATCAAACAAAGTCAATCATTACAAATGACGCAACAATTGCGGCAAGCAATTAACTTACTGCAAATTTCTAATTTGGAACTTGAAACATATATCAACAAGGAGTTGGAACAAAATCCGCTTTTAGAAAGAGAAAATGATCATCTGGAATCAATCAGTAGTGAAGAACAAACCATCGATAATTACAACCAAGAAACCAATCATACTTCAGAAGAAAATATTATTCCGGATATAAACTATGAAGATAACTTTGATGATTATGGCAGTGATTGTGAAGGATATAATATAAATACACCATCCGATTGGCAGAATTATGCCCAAACTAAAATTCATCAAGATAGCGAAGACTATGATTATTTTGAACAAAAACTTGCTCAAGAAAAATCTCTATACAACATTTTAGAAGAACAAATTTCCTTAACCTTCAGCAGTAACAAAGAAAAATTAATTGCCAAAATTTTATGTGAATACCTTGATGGAGCCGGATATTTTCGTGGAGACATAACCGCAATTGCCGCAAAATTAAACACCAATTCTTCTATAATAAATAATATCTTAAGACAAATGAAAAATTTTGAACCATCTGGAATTTTTGCCGAAAATTTAGCTGAATGTTTACAAATTCAGCTTTTAGAAAATAATAGACTTGATCCTATAGCCCAAACCGTATTAAACAATTTAGAATTGTTAGGCTCAGGAAAACTGAAAGAATTAAAAAAACTTGCCAACGCGAATGACGATGATTTAACATCAGTAATTTCCGATATAAAATCACTAAATCCTAAACCTGCTGCCAACTACAATCTTGAATATAATACCAGCATCATTCCTGATGTTTTTGTCCGCAGACATCCCAGTGGAGAATATCTGGTAGAATTGAATCAATTATCCCTCCCTCGCTTACTGATTAATCATGAATACAGTGCTAAAATTACTAACGACAAAACCTCCCAAAAATATCTTCGTAGTCAATTACATAACGCTTCATTTATCATTAAATCACTACATCGCAGAGCCGAAACAATTCTAAAAGTCAGTGAAGAAATTGTTCGAGCTCAACGAGATTTCTTTGAATATGGAATTGAATATTTAAAACCGCTCCAACTCAAAGACATATCTGAACAAGCAGAAATTCATGAAAGTACCGTCAGTCGTGCGGTTAACGCTAAATATATGCATACCCCAAGAGGTACATTTGAACTAAAATACTTCTTCAGTAACGCTGCCGGCAAACTTGACGGCTCAGAAGATACCTCAACTATCAGTATCAAACACAAAATTAAAGAATTAATAAATCATGAAGAACCGCATAATATTCTTTCAGATGATAAATTAGTAGAAGTTTTAGCCTCACAAGGTATCAAAATTGCACGACGAACAATTACCAAATATCGCGAAAGTATGAATATACCAACATCTGCAGATGAAAACGTACAAAACGCCAAAATTAAATTTCCCAAACAATACGCATAATATCTACTAAATTTCACCTAATAATCAAACTTGAAATATTCATAGTTTCTACGCTATTCATTCAATTATACAGGATTCTTAATTTATATCTTGACTTTTCCACTTATACCGATTATCAAAATCTCTAATTGAAATATTCAAATTTATGTAGTAGATTATATATTCAAGAAGAGTTTTTTATATTAATTTTTGTAAGGAAAAAATCATGAAGATTACACTTACTGGTAAACAAGTAGATATCGGTGACAGACTCCGTTCTCATGTTGAAGAACACATTTTAAACTCTGTTAACAAATACTTTAGTGCTCCGATTAGCACATCAGTATTTTTCTCCAAAGAAGGTGATAATTTCATTGCTGAAGTTACTGTTCATCCGGCAAAAAACATTGTTCTTAAAGGTACTGGCACTGCCGGAGATCCATATTCTGCATTTGATAACGCAGATGCCCATATTGCAACTCGTTTGCGCCGCCATAAAACAAAACTTAATGACCACAAAGGTAAAACTGGATTAGCAGAAATCGCAAACGCAGCAATGTTTGCTCTTGATGAAACTCAAGAAGAAGTTGAAATCGATGAAAATGCACCTCTTACAATTGCAGAAGTTGAAGCTAATATTCCTGTTTGTACAGTTTCTGAAGCTGTAATGTTCATGGATTTATCCAATGAATCAGCACAAATGTTTCGCAATAGTGCTAATAACCATATCAGTAT